>JABHUE010000157.1 GCA_018672825.1 Pseudomonadota bacterium
CGTCAAGTTTCAGCAGGCAGGCAATGAGAAAGGGTAGGGCGCCTGCGAATGTGAGCGGGCGAACAAAAGGGTGCAATCTTTGCTTCATAACTTAGCGCGTTTGCATTTCTCTGAACAGAACCTGACTTCCTCCCAGCACCGCGCCCATTTTTTCCGCCAGGCAAAAGGGCGATTGCATCTTACGCAGATTTTTTGCGGGAGGTTACTTTTGCGCATGAGTCGAAGGCGGCGGGCTGGAAAAAATTTTTGCTTAAAAAAATAGCAGCGTACAAGTTTTGCACTGGCTAAGAGTATATTTAATATCAGGTGTACAAAAAATGATCGCCCTAGCTTCTAGCGACTCAGTGAAAACAGCAACAGTAAAGAAACCGAATTTTAAATGAAACATCCCGTCACCCCAGAGATTTCAAATCTCGATAAGGTCGTTGTAGATCAGTGGGCGAACCTTGTGCTTGCAGCTAAGGACCGCCACCACCCCTGGCATACGCCAACGCTTGCGAATGTGGGAGAGGGCATTGCCCAGGTGCGAACGGTTGTGCTCCGGTCCGCTGATTCGGAAAGTAGGGTTGTGAGCTGTCACACCGACAGCCGTTCGCCCAAGATTGCTCAACTTGAAGCTGATCCAAACTTTTCGTGGCATTTTTACGACCGTGACGCAAAAGTACAGTTACGGGCCTATGGCAGGGCATGGGTGCATCAGAATAATGAACTGACCCACGAGCGCTGGTTAGCTGGCGCCTGGCGAAGTGCGCAGTGTTATCGAACCCCGATCGCACCCGGTGCCGACTGTCAGGTGGAAGATCTTGATGTTGACGAGCCGCTCGATCCGGCGACCGGCGAAGAGCATTTTGCGGTTTTAGCCTGCGAAATCAATGAAATTGACTGGTTGTTTTTGCGAGTTGAGGGTCATCGCCGCGCCCGTTTTAGCTGGTTGGGTAACGCCTGGCACGGGCAGTGGATTGCGCCATAGCCGGGAAATTGGGCTCGATTAGATGTTTTTTGTACTCCTTATGGATTGACTGTATTCATCAGAATTTCTGATGGCGACAATAACTAACTGTTTTTGAAGTTTTTTTTCGGTATGACCACATAAAATTTTTTGTGACAAAAGTTTTTGCACTGCGATTATTTTGATGTTACTTTCGATTTAGAGCCTTAAATTTATCAGGCTTTATTCGTCAACTTAATGCATATTGTCTTGAGCAATTGAATTAAGTCGATCAAAAAGATCATAGTTATCAATCAATCTCCAAAGTAAGAAAAGAGGAAAACATGAAACAAAAAATATTGCGTTCGATTCTCGCAATGACAGGCGCACTGGCAATGATTATTGCTGCGCCCGCTCAGGCGTGGGAACCTAAGAAGCCTGTCGAGTTCATTATTATGGCCGGCACCGGCGGCGGCGCGGACCAAATTGCCCGCCTGCTTCAAGGCCTGATTGAAAAGAAAGGACTGAGTCCACGTCCGTTTATCCCAATCAACAAACCCGGCGGATCGGGTGCCGAAGCGCTGCGTTATCTTCAGGATAAAGCGGGTGATGACCACGTTGTGATGATGACGCTGAATAGCTTCTACACCACACCAATCATTCAGCCTGACCTGGGTGTGGATCCAACAGGGTTCACGCCGATCGGATTGATGGCGATGGATACATTCCTTCTTTGGGTACATACCGACCGCAATGACATCACTGACCTTGACTCCTACGTCAAAGCGGTGAAGTCAACAGGTAAATCCTGGAAAGTAGGCGGTACCGGTTCAGGTCAAGAAGACAGCGTGTTGACTGCCATGATGGAAGCCGAGTTTGGCTACAACGTGACCTATATCCCATTCCCGGGCGGCGGCACGGTTGCGAAGAACCTGATCGGTAAGCAGATTGACTCCACTGTGAATAATCCTTCAGAGCAGATGGCGTTTTATCAGGCCGGCAGCTCCAAACCTCTCGTTCAGTTCACAGGTGAGCGTATGGCTGCTTTCCCTGATGTGCCAACGGCGAAGGAGCTGGGTATCGGTATTGAGTACTACATGCAGCGTTCTGTTAACGGACCTCCGGGAATGTCAGCAGGGGCGGCCGAATTTTATAGAAACCTCTTTCAAGAGCTCTTTGATAGTAAAGAGTGGCAAGATTTTTGTACCAGCGATGGTTTAACCTGCGACACGATGATTGCGGGCTCTGATCTCGGGGACTTCCACGCAACGCAGTATGTTGCGCACGAGAAGTTGATTGAGCAGGTGGGTGCATCTGCTATTACTGGCGAGTAAGCTGAGTTGTGAGCCGGGTCAGCGTATGCTGGCCCGGTTTTTTTTGTACACAGGATATAATTATAGGACCAGTGCTTGAGCGTTATCCCGTGGGCGACTTGTGAAGGGCCTACCGGATAGCGGCTCAGCGTTTTTTAGGAAGGATTAACGGGGAGAGTATATGTCGACTCGGACGGCGGAGCTTCTCGCTAGCATCGCGCTAATCGTGTTTTCGCTTGGGCTTATGTGGACAGTTCATACCGATGGGCTGAAAATTGGATGGGTGCCGGAACGAGGCCCCGGCTCCGGCGTTTGGCCGTTTTGGTTAAGCCTCGGAATGGCGTTAACCTCGTTGTGGACATTGGTGCGTTGGTTCCGTCGAACAACGCCAGAGAGTCGGAACGAAGCCCCCTATATCGAATCTGATCGATTCGGATTAGTCGCGATTTCCTTTATCGCGCTGACGGCAATGATTTTTCTTGTTGCTATTGTCGGCACTTATATCTCGATCGCATTGTTCCTCGGCTTTTACATGAGATTTGTTGGTAAGCATTCATGGCCGATGACATCCGCCACTGTCTTGGGGGCCGTGATATCTATCTATTTTCTTTTCGAGTGGCAGCTCTCAAAATACCTGCCGAAAGGTTTGCCGATGTTTGAGGATGGATTCCTCTGGCTCGACAACTTTCGTTGGGAATACTTTATGTAGGCAATTGGACAGGTAAGAACAGGACATGTTTGAAATCGCAGATCTGCTGGCGGCTGGGCTAATTCAGTCGTTTGAGCCATTAAATTTTGCCATGATTCTCGCGGGCTGTATGGCAGGGTTATTTATTGGTGCGATGCCGGGTCTGGGCTCGGTGAATGGGGTAGCTATCTTGTTGCCCGTCACTTTTCTGGTCCCGCCAACGGCGGCGATTATCTTTTTAGCGGCTCTTTATTACGGCGCGATGTATGGGGGCGCCATTAGCTCAATTACGCTGGGAATTCCAGGCGCTTCTACGGCAGTGGCGACTGTTTTTGATGGTCGGCCGATGGCGCAAAAGGGAAAAGCGAATCAGGCGATGATGGCAGCGGCTATCGCCTCGTTCATCGGTGGGACGATTTCCATCATCCTGTTTACTCTTTTTGCTCCGCCTCTGGCCGAGGTTGCGCTCAAATTTGGTCCGCAGGAAGAATTCGCTTTGATGATTTTGGCGTTTGCAACTTTCATCGGTTTGGGGGGTGACGATATTCCCAAAACGATCTTCTCGATTCTCTTGGGTCTTGTCATGGCCGCGGTTGGTTTCGATATTATCTCGGGTAAGCCCCGATTGATTTTCTTTGACATGGTCGAATTCCAGAGGGGCATTGGTTTTCTGGTGCTTGCGATTGGGATCTACGGTATTGGAGAAATGCTTTGGACTCTGGAACAGACTGGCGGCAAAATTAAATTTGATCGTGTTAGCGCGACTTGGGCCGAGTTAAAGAAGCATCTTGGAGAGATCAAAAAATATTTGCCAACAACTTCACTAAGCTCAGTTCTTGGATTTTTTGTGGGAACTTTGCCGGCAGCAGGTGCGACGCCCGCCTCACTGATGGCTTACGGACTGGCTAAGACCTTCTCGAAAGATCCGGATTCTTTTGGTAAGGGTAATATTTCAGGGGTCGCCGCGCCCGAGGCTGCGAATAATGCAGCATCCACAGGCTCAATGCTGCCCATGATTACGCTTGGGATCCCGGGCTCGCCCACAACAGCGATTCTCCTCGGCGGTATGATCATCTGGGGTCTGCGCCCAGGACCCCTGTTATTTGCCAACAATCCGGATTTTGTTTGGGGGTTAATCGGGTCAATGTATGTCGCGAACTTTGTGACGGTTGCGTTAAATCTTGCGCTGATTCCGCTGTTTGTTCGCGTATTGGCAATGCCGTTCACGATCCTGACGCCGATCATTTTCATTCTGTGCTTTGTCGGAGTGTTTGCGACTACCGACCGAATGTTCGATGTTTGGCTGATGTTAGTGTTAGGTCTAGGCGGATATTTGCTGCGGAAACTCAATTACCCGGTCGCGCCAGCAGTACTTGCCATTGTGCTGGGTCCGTTAGCTGAACGATCCATGCGCCAGTCGTTGATCGGAAGCCAGGGCGATGTCACCACATTTATCAGTATTTCAGAGCACCCCATCTCGCTTGGTTGTATCGTTATTGCGGTGGTACTGATGCTGTATCCCGTATGGTCAAATTATCGCCGCAAGATAGCTAATAAAACCGCATTCTAATTTCAGCTTTAACGCCGTTGGTGCAGCTATGTCACCGACGCGTTAAAAAGCGAAGACTATTAAGCGTTAGAATAAACCTCTCGAAGAATTATGGATAAGTAAGAGGACTAACGAAAATGAGTTCGGAAAAAGAGAAAGCTAATACCGCGAGCGATACACTTGCGCAAAAAGACAAATCCGGTGATGTGATTTCGGGCGGACATCTGGTTGCAAAAGCGCTTAAGCAGGAAGGCGTTGACACTATTTTTACACTCTGTGGCGGGCATATCATCGACATTTACGATGGATGCCTGGATGAAGGGATTCGAATAGTCGACGTTCGCCATGAGCAGACGGCGGCTCACGCGGCAGACGGTTATGCCCGCCAGACCGGTCGCTTGGGTTGCGTCGTTACAACGGCGGGTCCGGGCTGTACAAATGCGATGACCGGGATGGCGACTGCGTTTCGATCGGAAAGTCCGGTGCTCCATATCGGTGGGCAAGGCGCCCTGACTCAGCACAAGATGGGGTCTCTCCAGGACTTGCCGCATGTGGACATGATGGCGCCCATTACGAAATTCTCGGCTGGCGTGCGTTCGACAGAGCGGGTAGCCGATATGATCTCGATGGCAGCAAGGGAATGTTTCGCAGGGGCGCCCGGCCCTGCTTATCTGGAGATTCCCCGCGATATTCTTGATCGCGAGGTTTCTATTGATCAGGCGATCGTTCCACAAGCAGGTCATTACCGCTCGTCGATAAATAGTATCGGCGACCCTGCCGATATCGACAAACTGGCTGAACTCATTGTGAAGTCAAAAAAACCTGCGATGCTGCTGGGTACTCAGGTCTGGTCTTCGCGCAGTCATCAAGAAGCGATTGATCTTGTTCGAGCGCTGAATGTGCCGGCTTATTTTAATGGGGCTGCCCGGGGCGTTTTGCCACCGGGTGATCCGCATCATTTTCATCGCACCCGGGGCGATGCCTTTAAGGAGGCCGACCTCATTATTATCGTCGGTACGCCGTTCGATTTTCGTATGGGTTATGGAAAACGGTTGCGCGCGGAAGCGACGGTTGTGCAGATTGATATGGATTACCGCACGGTTGGTAAGAACCGAGATATCTCTCTTGGGATTGTCGGTCATCCCGGTACCGTGCTGAGCAGTGTTCTCGCTGCGACCACGGCGAGTGGTGATAATGGAGCGACAGCGCGACAGGAGTGGATGGCTAAATTGCGTTCGGTGGAACAAGCAAAAACAGAAAAGCTGATGCCGCTGTTTACAACCGATAAGAGTCCGATCTCTCCGTACCGTGTTGCCTGGGAGTTGAACGAATTCCTAACCGAAGATACGGTTTACATTGGGGATGGTGGCGATGTTGTTACGATCAGCGCCCAGGCCGTGCAGCCGCGATCACCGGGAAACTGGATGGACCCCGGCGCACTCGGCTCTTTGGGCGTGGGCACAGGGTTTGCCCTCGCCAGTAAGCTCGTTCATCCCAATAAAGAAATACTGTGCTACTACGGTGATGGATCATTCGGTATGACGGCTTTTGATATGGAAACCGCTAATCGATTTGGCGCGCCTTATATTGCAGTGATTGGCAATAATTCAGCGATGAACCAGATTCGTTTTGGCCAGATTACGAAATACGGTGAAGACCGCGGCGATACCGGAAATTTACTCGGGGATGTGCCTTTTTCAAAGTTTGGTGAAATGTTGGGGGGTTACGGTGAAGAGGTGACCGAGGCGGGTGAAATTGCGCCCGCACTGCAGCGCGCCAGAGAAGCCGTACAGAGCACAGGTAAATCAGCAGTAATCAATATCTGGGTCGATCCAACCGAGTATGCGCCCGGTACCAAAGCGCAGACAATGTATAAGTAGCCCGCGCTCAATATTTCAGGGATATCGGCCGGGGCTTGGCGTGCGTTGAGCTCTGGCCTTTTTTTTACGAAAAGGAAGACACTATGAAGCTTATCGTTCACGGCCAACAGGCATTTGGAAAATCTGTTCTCGAAGCGTTGCTCGAGCGCGGCGAGGAGGTATGCGCGGTGTATTGTGCACCCGATAGCGGCAGCCGCACAGATCCTTTGAAAGCCTACGCTCAAGAGCAGGGTCTGCCACTCTTTCAGCCGAAGACGTACAAGGACGAATCGGTGGTGGCACAAATGAAAGACCTTGGCGCGGATCTTTGCGTGATGGCCTATGTGACGCTGATGGTTCCCGAATCTGCTCTGAATGCACCCCGATTAGGCTCCATTCAATATCATCCTTCGCTGTTGCCATTGCATAAAGGTCCAAGCTCTATTAACTGGCCCATCATTTTCGGTGAAACAAAAACAGGGCTTTCAATTTTCTGGCCGGATGACGGGTTGGATACTGGACCGATTCTCTTGCAAAAAGACGTTGCGATTGCACCCGATGACACGCTGGGTTCGCTTTATTTCAATCACTTGTTTCCAATGGGTGTCGCTAGCATGTGCGAAGCCGTGGACCTTGTTCGAGAAGGCACAGCGCCTTGCATTGAGCAAGACCCCTCGGGGGGTACGTATGAAGGCTGGTGTCGTGCTGAAGATGTCAAGATTGATTGGCATCAGCCTGTAGATTCGGTCTACAACATGATCCGCGGTGCCAATCCACAGCCTGGTGCGTGGACAACGTTGTCAGGTCAAAAACTTACCGTCCTTGACAGCACTAGAGCAGAGGTAATCGAGGCGACGCCAGGAACCGTAACCTCTATTGATGAAACCGGAATGACGATCGCGGGTGATGGCGGGTCAATTCTGATCAGCCGGGTGAAGACCGAAAGCGGCGCAAAATTGTCTGCAGCGGATTTTCCCGGACAACTCACCGTGAGTGTTGGGGATGTGCTGGGTGCCAGCTGAATTTGACGATTGAGGGGGCCGCACGGGTTTAGGCAGCATTAAATGGCGCACGAAATTACATCGGTTGATCATGATATGTTGCTGTCGGCGACAGATACCGATCGATGCGCCTCGATCCTTTCGAATTGGATATTGGGAGTCTTCGACGATTTTTATGAAGACTTTTGCGAGATTCCTGCCAAAGCCAAATTAGCTTTTGAGACGAGTAACTTTAAGCAGTCAATTGAGAATAGCCATCATCGCTTAGTTCTGTACAGCAAGCAGATGTATGCGCTCGCGCGGGCCTTGCCTGAGCAGTATCCAAAAGCGGTCAACGCAGATGGGTTATGGGATCAGTTGGAGCTTTACTACCGCGAGGCGGTTTCGGGGCGTTATGAGGCTGATCTTGCTTTGGCATTCCTGCATTCTGTTCGTCGTGTTGTGTTCCTGGATGAATGGAATCCGGTCGATTACCTAGTCAATGTCGAAGCGGAGTCTGATCATGACCGTGATGCGATGTTGTGTCGAACGGTATCGAAAATTGATGGCAGTCTTCTTCAGGAAATACTCTCAGTTGCCGACTTCAGTATTCCATTCCGAGATGAGACCGGGGATATTGAAAGAACGCAGGCGCGCATTAATCAGCACCTTATGGAGCGAGGCGTACTCGATCAGGTGGTCGGGGTGGATGCTATCAGGGGCGGATTTTTTCGAAATCGCGGCGTTTACATTGTGGGCCGGATTCGATTGAAAGGGCAGGCCGTGCTGCCGCTCATTCTTGCGCTTTTGAACGATGATGCGGGTATCTACATTGATGCGGTTCTGAGCGACGAGCGTGAAGCGCATAATCTTTTTAGCACGACGCGCGCAAACTTTATTGTCACTAATGAGTACTACCACGAGCTTGCCCGATTTCTTCATCGCATTATGCCCAAGCGTCCGCTTGGCCTTCACTACTCTTCTGTCGGCTTTAATCACTTTGGCAAAGTCGCCGTAATGGAAGAGTTAGCCCAAGAACTGGCCTCAGGTAATGCGCTTTTGGATACCGCTGTCGGATTTCCAGGGACCGTTGCGATCGGGTTTCAGGCCCAAGGATCTGTCTATAACCTTAAAGTGATTAGGGACCATCCGACAGAAAACTATAAATGGGGCGATTTCGAAGGGGTTCCAGCCGTGTTGGAGAAGTACCGACAGGTACATGATATTAATCGCACAGGAAGCATGCTGGATAATGTTATCTATTACAACGTGACGCTGCCAAAGAAATACTTTGCCCAGGATTTGCTCAATGAGATGCTTGATGCGGCTGGTGAAGCGGTTTCATTGCGTGACGATCAAGTGTTTTTTCATCATCTGATTGTTCAACGAAAAATGATTCCTTTGCCGGTTTTTTTAGAGCACGCATCCCCTGAGGACTGTGAGCGCGCGGTGATCAGTTTGGGTTACTGTATTAAAAACAATGCCGCCGGAAACATTTTTAATCGCGATCTGGACGGACGCAACTATGGCGTTGGCAGTCACACACGTGTTTATCTCTTTGACTATGATGCGCTTGAAGCATTTACAGAAGTGAAAATCCGGAGTAATTCCGAGCGGGATGATGGCGAAGAGGATATCCCGGATTGGTATTTTGAAGACGGGGTTATTTTCTTACCGGAAGAAATTGAGTGGGGGCTGAGGATTTCGGATCCAAAACTTCGCAGTTTGTTTCGAATGAAACATGGGGATCTGACTCGTGTGGACTACTGGGAGAGAATTCAGGAAGAGCTTCGGGAGGACATGGTTCCGCAGATCCAGGTCTATCCTGACAGCTGTCGTCTTTAAATTTTTTCGTTTGCAGACCCCGCTGTTCAAAAAAAGCCCTCAAACTAGTGCGCGCTTGAGGGCTTTCGTTGTTTTGAACTCGAGTTAAGGTCTTAAATACGCAAAACCCTGACTCTGTAAATGTGCGATCTCGGCAACCCCGCTCGGGACGATATCGCTTTCATCCGCATCATAAAGATAATCAAGCTCGACTTTTCTGCCTTTCAGCGTGTTCGCGCATATTTTGAACGTTACACCCTGATTTTTAAGATTTGCAATTCGCGCGGTCATATCATCATCGGCATTGCCTGATTTCATTTTAGTGTTAGCCACTTGATCCGGCTCCAACAGCAGTGACAGACCGTTGCCGTGCATAACGACTCTTAGGTCAAGGTTTTCTGCACCCGTTGCATTAATATGATTTTGAATGTTCCGCAGTGCGCCCGTTTGGCGTTTTGGGTCATAGTAGTTGACGTGGTAAACCACTTTTTGTTTGCCATAGCCGTGGCCGTCTGCGATGCTGGGCGAAGAAACGCCTAATAAAACCGCACCGGCTAAAATCGAGGCACTTAAGGTTTTCAGAAATTTCATTATTCATCTCCTATCTGATTCGTTTTTATTGATTTGATTATTTGATGTATCGTTATAGTCGCTGACTTAAAGTCAAAGTGCAAGATACAAACACTACGCTCACATTACTAAACTGTAACTTAATTTTATAAAGTAGATCGGAACTTGTATCAACAGCTTACGACGCAAGCAGGATAAAAATACCATTGAAGCCAGAAGCTCTAATCAGCCAAGATTTAAAGAATTGATCAGCGAATGTTGCAAGCGAGCTGTGAAATACGTGCTCTACTGAAAACGTCGTCACCAAATTATTTTTTTCGAAGAGTTTGATTAAAAGTCGCATAATAAGATATTCAATTTACGGTTGGGAC
>JABHUE010000040.1 GCA_018672825.1 Pseudomonadota bacterium
ACGGCCACAAGCGCGAGCGTGCGCATGCTTTCTGTCCAATAGCCTATTCCGACCATATAAAGAAGCGCAAAAAGGGTAAATAAAGCAAGTGGCCAGCCGCCTGCCACAAAGGCAATTCCAATAAATAAGCTGATCGTGGTTGGCCACGGCAGCCAGGTTAATAACCCGAGGATGGCATCCATAGGCCATGTGAGTAGCCACGAGATCGCTCGAAATAACCAACGAAAGTGATCGACGAACCAATCCATTCCGACGTTTGCCCAAGTTGCTGCAGGTAAGGTCCACGCTTCCGGATATTGAGTGACCCAATCAGCTAGGTCTCGTTGAAAGAGGAAAACAGACCCAAAGATTGCGACAGCGACCCAAGCGAAAAGAGAGAAACGCTCTTTTCGTTGATGTCGCGAATTCACGAGGTGGCTTCTTCTGCGAGTTTTTTCAGAACATCAAGCACTGATATTGATCCCAAGTAATCACCTGCGTTGTTGGCAACATTCAGTGTTTCACTGCGAATCAGAATAGGTAAAAATTGATCGATTGTTGTGGTATTTTCGATAGTCGGATTACCCTCAATTGGCGCCGATATTTTTTGCGGATCGACTTCGGAGAGTACTGCGCCAGCGGTTAAAATTTTTAGTTTTGGGACATCACGCGTAAATTCTGCAACGTAATCGTTCGCTGGATTACTGACAAGCTCTGCAGGTGTTCCTATCTGAACAATTGCCCCATCTTTCATAATCGCAATTCGATCTGCGAGTCGCAGTGCTTCTAGAAAATCATGGGTAATAAAGACAATAGTTTTATTGAGCAGTTTCTGAAGGCGAAGAAATTCATCTTGCATCTGTCGACGAATCAAAGGATCAAGCGCACTAAAAGGCTCATCGAGCAGCCAAAGCTCCGGATCACTCGCAAGAGATCGGGCAATACCCACCCGCTGTTGCTGTCCTCCGGAGAGTTCACGAGGGTAACTCTGCTCACGTCCGTTGAGGCCCACCAAGTCAATCATTTGTTGAGCACGATTTGTTTGCTCAGAGATACTCAGGCCTTGTATTTTTAATGGAAACGCAACATTACCGAGAACGGTCTGATGCGGCAGCAGTCCAAAATGCTGAAATACCATTCCAACACGACGACGCCGAATCTCGATCATCTGATCTTTGGATTTTTCTAGAAGATTTTCACCATCAAGAAGAATAGTGCCTGACTCTGGCTCGATCAATCTCGATAGACACCGGATGACGGTGGATTTTCCTGATCCGGAGAGGCCCATAATGACGAAGATTTCACCCTCAGGCACATCGAAGCTGACATCACAGACTGCAGGAATATGTTCAGAATCTCGAATCGCTTTAATTCGAGATTCCTTATCATAGGACTGCGCGAAGAAGTGTGTCGCGTTTGGGCCGTAGACTTTCCACAGCCCTCTGCAACGGAGCTTGGGGTTGTCTGATGACATAGGCGCTGAGAGTGGTAAAACAAGACCAGGAAAACGGCGAGGCGTTTTCCTGGTCTTTATTGGCGGTTAAACAGTGTTTTGAATCAAAAAGTTTTGATTAACCTTTGGCAGCGTCCACCCAAGGTTTCCAAATTGCTTCGTTATCATCAACCCATTGGCGAACGACATCGTTGAGCTTCTTACCTTCCTGATCGATTGCATTCATCATTGGAATTTGATCTTCATTGCGAAGCGTGTAAGCCTCCAAAATAGCATGCGCTGCCGGCCACTTATCTTCCATGCCGGCCCAGGCCATTTTTTTAATATAGCCTCGTGACCAGTCACAATCCCAAGTCGCATTGGGGTTAACGCCCACAGCAGGATCATCATGACAACCTTCTTCGTATGCAGGGAGTGCGACAATATTTAGGGGGATTACTGCCTGCACCCAGTGAGGCGCCCAAAACATAACCAAAAGTGGTGTGTTTTTAGCCTCAGCGCCTTTCATTTCTGCAATCAACGCACCTTCACTGCCGGCGGGCACGGAAACATAATCCAGATTAAGCCCTTTTATTCGGTCGACGTTGGAGGTGCCCCAGTCAGCTGGATAATCGACAAGACGGCCTTTTGGGAATGTGTCAGCATTCGCGAATTTGTCCGCGCATGCATTGAGCGCGTTCCAATCAGGAAGCCCTGGACAGGCTTTGGCAGCTGCATCGTTATACATCCAAGTCTCCACGGGGACGAGGCCGAGATCACCCAATTCTTTCGCCTGTCCTGAAGCTACGGCTTCATCATAATGTTCACCAATGTTTGAGCTCCAGATCTCCAGAGTCGCTGTGACGGTGTTATCTTGAATAGCGGTCATCTGAGGGTAGTAGCCTGCTGTTACATACTCAACGTTATAACCGGCACGTTTGAGTATTTCGCCAGCGACATGCGTAGTGATATGTTGACCCGTCCATTCATTTACGGCGAGCTTAATCGGCTCATCAACAGCCCCCATGGATCCGGCAAGGCTGACGCCGGACGCAAGCATTGAAATTCCAGCGATCGCTGAAAAAATTTTCTTTTTAAACATAACTCCTCCTTCGATTTATTTTAATTTTGGGTAGCCACTCTTGTGAACCACTACGATTGCGGTACCGGTCGAAACGATATTGCTAAAGACACGATATCGTTCGCTCTCATGGATTGTTTTACCATAGAAATTGACTGTCACGCTATTATCGTTCAAGTTTCGCAATGTTTTATGTCTTTCCTCGATGCTTTGAGTACACGAGTGGGATGCTCAAACCGATTATGGGTGGACGCTAAAACGGTAGAATAGCGTTTTTGAAATCGTGGATCGGTTTAAGACGACCATCCGAACGTTAAGGTCTATTTTTGAGTAACGAAATTTACAACGTATCCGAGACGGAGCGGATCGACCAATTGATGGCTCTGACCAGAAGTCTAGAGACGGGCTCAGTGGACGGGTCCGCAACGGACGCCGGTCAATCAGAGCGTCACGAGAGGCAACAGCGATCTGATCAGTTTTCGATTTATATTCACTGGTTAAGTGATTCGCCTATGTTGCCAGAGCGCAGCTATCGAGTGGTATCAAACGGCGATTCCTTTGATGCAAGGATTACCGATCTGACTTATCGTATTAAGCCGGATGATCATTCTCACCAAGCGGCCAAAACGCTTGCGAGCGGGGAGATGGCTTACTGCAAGATTTCAACTGACCGCAATGTGATTTTTTTGGAAACTGATCCGGGCACTATCTTCGTATTCAAGGACTCAGCGTCAGGGAACTCGATTGGTATTGCGGTCGTGCACTTTTCTTTGCGTCGAGCAACAAATATTGTTTGGCAGCCAACCAAGGTCGATCAGAAAGCCCGTTCCACAAGAAATAAACAAACACCTTGCGTGATCTGGTTAACTGGATTGTCGGCATCAGGAAAATCAACAATTGCTGATCATCTTGAGCAAAAATTGCATGCCAGCGGGAAACATACTTACCTTCTTGATGGCGATAATGTGCGTCACGGGCTGTGTCGGGATCTTGGCTTTACCGATGGCGACCGGGTTGAGAATATCAGGCGAGTTGCTGAAGTGGCCCGGTTAATGACCGACGCCGGACTGATTGTGATTACATCTTTTATCTCACCTTTTGTGGCAGAGCGGCAGATGGCACGTGACTTAATTGGCCCGTTGAACTTTATTGAGGTATTTGTGGATACGCCGCTGGCGTTATGCGAAAGCCGGGATCCCAAAGGGCTATACAAAAAGGCACGCGACGGCGTGTTGAAGAATTTCACAGGCATTGACTCCGACTATGAAGCGCCTGTGGCGCCACAGATCACGCTCTCGACAGTGGATTGTCAGTCAGAGGCCCTATCGGATACGATTATTGATTATCTTAAGCAGCATCACTTCATCGATCCCAGGAGTTAGCCAGATGCACACCCATGGAAAAGTCGCTGTTGTGACCGGTGCGGGAACGGGCATTGGAAAAGCGGTTGCACAAATTTTGCTGCGCAATAATTATGCGGTGACATTGACAGGTCGTCGACAGGAACTCCTCGAGCAAACCGCAGTCGATAGCGGAGCGGACCCAGAGAAGATTTATTGTGTCAGGGCTGATATTCGATATGAAAAAGATGTTAATCAAATCTTTGATGGCACCGTTGACCGGTTCGGTCGGATTGATCTTCTTTTTAATAATGCAGGTGTTGGTGCTCGGGCTGTTGATATTGACGAACTTGAGATTGATGAATGGCGCGCAGTTCTCGAGACAAATATCCATGGTGCGGTGATGTGCGCGCGCCGGGCGTTTGCACAAATGAAGCGCCAGTCGCCCATGGGTGGAAGAATTATTAATAACGGATCGATCTCGGCTTATGCGCCCCGGGTTAACAGCCTCCCCTACACGGTGAGTAAGCATGCGATGTCAGGTTTGACGCGGAGCTTGGCCTTGGACGGGCGAGCTCATCATATTGCCTGCGGACAGATTGATATTGGCAATGCTGAGACAGATCTCACTCAGCGCATGAAAGCAGGAATCAAGCAGGCGAATGGCGAAACTTTAAAAGAGCCATTGATGGATGTGCAGCATGTTGCGAGTAGTGTGATGCACATGGCAGAACTTCCCCTAGATACCAATGTTCTTTTTATGAATATCATGGCGCGGGATATGCCTTTTGTTGGGCGAGGCTAACCGAGCCTTTCGGAACTGAGCTCAGGAAATGCCAAAAGATAAGCCCACGCTTGAGCTTTTGCGGACTGTTGGCGACACTTTTGGTGCCCATCCGTTTTCTGATGAAGACCTGTCGGAGCTGGTTGAGCCCAAATTGGGAATGATTACCAGTTTTAAGGATCTTATGGATGAGCTGGATCAATTGCGGACGATAGACTTAGGCGCACTCCCGCCCGCGCTGGAGATAAAGACAAAAGACAGTACTTCTGATGAGTGACGTGACAGAGGTTTGTTGGCTTACGGTAAGGCAGCTCAGCCGCGCGTTAGTCAATGGCGAAATAAGTATTCACGATCTTGTTAATGTTTTTTTGGCACGTGCCGCCGAGTTCAATCCTGCTTCAAAAGCCTTTATCGATGTGTATGCGGATAGTGCTCGGGCGCACGCCTCAACGCTTGCAGAACAGCCCGGCAGTGGGATGCTTTATGGCATTCCGTATGGGCTTAAAGATCTCATTGATATTAAGGATCATCGCACCAGTGCCGGCTCTGCAGTATTTATAGACAACATTGCATCGGAAGATGCACATGTGGTGAGTCAATTAACGGCAGCAGGTGCGGTATGTCTTGGCAAGCTGAATCTCCATGAGTTTGCCTATGGGGCGACCGGGGAGAATGCGCTCTATGGAACTGCGGTCAATGCATATGATTCATCTCGATTAGCCGGAGGCTCCTCCAGTGGGTCGGCAGCGGCAGTTGCATGGGGTCTTTCACCTTTCGCGTTGGGTACAGATACTGGCGGCTCGGTTCGATCTCCAGCGGCGTTGAGCGGCTTGGTTGGTCTCAAGCCGACTTATGGCCGAATTTCGATGCGCGGCGTGACACCCTATAGCTGGTCGCTTGATCACCTCGGCATTCTTTCGCGGGATGTTCGGGATTGCGCGGTGATTCTGCAAACGCTTGCTGAACCAGACTTAGCTGACCCTGGCTCAACGAATCGCCCCACTGATCATTATCTATCGGAAGTTGATTCGCTTGAGGATTTGACGGGTCGCAGCATTGGTGTGCCGCGTCAGTTTTTTTATGAACACGTCGATCCTGAAATCTTGAGCGCGACGGAACGCGTGATTTCATTTCTGGAAAAAAAGGGCGCGACGGTGAGAGAGGTGGAAACCCCCGATTTAAATTTCTCGAGAACAGTTTCGTTAACGATTCAGATGCCAGAGGCGCTTAGTTTTCATATGCCATGGCTTGAACAAAGGGCGGGTGATTACGGCGAGGACTTCAGAACAGGGCTTGCACTGGGGCAGCAAATTCTGGCCGAGCACTACGTGCGGGCCAAAAGATTAATGACCCATTACCGGACGCAGATTGATGACGTACTAGAAACAGTCGATATTTTGATTACCCCATCGACTCCTATCGTGGCGCCTAAGATCGGAGCTGTTGAGGTTGAGACTGAGGGTTTGACGGAGCCGGTCGGGAACGCGATGATGCGTTTTACCAATTTTTTCAATACCACTGGACACCCGGCGATTTCTATTCCTTCCGGTATGCACAGTCTAGGTCTCCCAATGGGGGTCCAACTTGTGGGCAAAGCGTTTGGTGAAGCAAGTCTTTTAGCATTTGCACATCTGATCAACTCGCAATGGCAGTTCAAACTGCCATTGCCGAAAATTAATTAATAAAGGAGCCATGTATGCATTCAAACCCTTTTACGGATGACGAGCTTCGTCGTCGGGTAGCGGCAACTCGTGCCGAAATGGAATCCCGTGAACTGGATCTAGTCATGCTGAGTGCGCCTGAGCAGGTCTTCTATTTAACAGGCCTTGATCATTGGGGTTATTTTGCCCCCCATCTTCTATTAGTGCCTCGAGAGGGTGATCTAACACTTGTGACTCGACAGATGGAGCATGTTGCAATTCACAATCAGGTTCGAAACGCAACTTTTATTGGTCATCTGGACTCGGAGACGGCTGTTGATATCGTGGCTCGTCATTTGACTGGAAAGACCGCTGATAAAACCGTCGGACTGGAAATGGGCTCCGCAGGGCTTTCTTATGCTATGGGTGAGGCGCTTCAACAAAGGGTCGATGTCGCGCGATGGGTTGACGTTACCGGAATGCTTG
>JABHUE010000059.1 GCA_018672825.1 Pseudomonadota bacterium
ATCCCAAATACGGCGATACTCATCACCAAAATCAGCTGAACTGCAGGGATACGAAGCAGGCTTTTGAGATTCGCAAAAACCTCCCGAACAAATCTCGATTCGGACC
The DNA here is from genome assembly GCA_018672825.1 of Pseudomonadota bacterium. GTDB lineage: Bacteria > Pseudomonadota > Gammaproteobacteria > Arenicellales > UBA868 > UBA868. The sequence goes on from JABHUE010000059.1 coordinate 107, forward strand.
GATGCCGCTGTTCATGTCTGGCCACCCATAACCAAAAACCACCCGCGGCAAGGCTAGTCAAGCCCCACAACTGAAGTAGTCGTTGCCAGTTACCGTCCATCATGGGTAATAAAATGGGTTGAGTCGCCAGAAGTGCAATCATCGCGCCCACGCCCGGGCCTGAAATATAGATCCCCATCGCGAATCCCCTTTGGGATCCCGTGAAGTTTTCACTGACAACTTTCGGAGCACCTGCAGAGATCAAGGGGCCCCCAAGGCCAAACAACGAAACGGCCAGCAGTAACTCAACATAACTATCCGCAACCCCGCGAAACATTCCCGAGACACCGATCACCAGAGCCCCGGCCGCGAGGCCCCACTTTGCCCCGATTCGATCAAGAAGAAGACCGGCTGGGATTGCGGCAAAAAGATAAATAAACTGCCACGCCGCCATAATGCTGCCCATCGCCGCGTGCGAAAATCGAAGACTACTTTCAACCTCTTCGACAAGTGGCGCCAGACTTGCCATTGACAAACCAAAACTCATGTAGAGAAACCAGACACCTGCTAGTTTCCACCACCGATTTGTCATACCGCTAGTCAGAGTCGACGAGCCCTGCTCCAGCGCCAAATTTCAGGGATTGCTCGGTCTCCGACACCAACAATAAGGACGCAAACTGCTGCAACTTCTCGATGATACTGCGACTAACAGACAACCCCACCCCATCAACCTCTCGCAGATATCGCTCTTCTGACTCCCGATCCAGCAGGATTTCCCCTCCTGAAAACGCACCACCCGGATCGATCGAACTTACTGTCAAACTATGAAGCCCTATTTCATCATCGGGCTGTATTTGCTGGCCAGCACAAACCAGAATTTCATTTTTTTTGGGCCGGCTTAAAAAATAAAGATCTGATGTGCTCGCAGATACTTCAGATTCAATATCAAGATCGCGACACGAAAGCGCGAGGGCGGCCGCCGAGAGTGTCGGACTATCCAGACCACGAAAAAAAAACGGCTCGCCTTTGGAAGGCCAGCCCAATTGAACAGCGTCTGCAAGTTGGACACCAATATAAGCGCTCGATAAGTTCCCCCGCGAACTCGATAAGTTTATCGCCCGATTCGATAGAGAAATAAATCCTGGATCAGAATCTTTACTGGCCAAACCTTTAATTGCGTCTAACGCCGCTTCGCCGCCAGCAAAGCCACAGGCCTGGAGCCAGACCGACGTTCGCGCCAGATCTTCACTTAGTCCCGGGGAGAGCCCAACCCCTCTTCCCGCCTTCGTTAGAAGCGTTCTGAACTCGGTCGCTGATTGCCGCATTACCGCAATCAAGGCAGCGTGGGAAGCCACCAGTCATCCGTTAAATCTCCATCCAACTCTTCCGGTAACGGCGCGCCTTGAAACATCGTAATTCGGGTCCAAAGAGCTGATTTTGGATCAAACTTAGCGGCTCCAAAATTCGCGAGCTTGAATCGCAGGATGTCGAGTGGCGAAGTGCCCTCGGCGATCAAATTGTCCTGGATCTCCCCGTAAGGTAAATCAGAAAGAGATTGAGCCCGTCGCACCAAATGTCTGAATTCGGGATGTGCAATTAGAAACTCTGCAAGACTCACAGACTGATCGAATGCCGCCAAGCCGGCTTTCAATGCGGACATATCTCGAGCAATCGCCACGGGCATTTCCTTATCCGCTCCTGGCTCCTCACGTCGACGACCAAAACGGGGCTCAAGTTTATTTTCAGAGACATACCAGAAATGTGCATTTTCTGCGTCTCTAGAGAAGTCATACTGATCGACCCAAGCATACTGCTTATCAAACTGTTCCCGAAAGTCTCCTACCGTCATCGCAACATTAATTTGTCGTGTCTCACATGAATGAAAAGACTTTTCAAGATCCTCTACACATTCAGGGTATGTTTCGATAAGTAAAGCAACAAGCAACTCTTGGGCATCAATGCCAAACTCCGTTTCACTCCTGCGAACCAGATCATCCCAAAAACGCCCACAACGATCGGACGATGAACTATTAGACAGCCAGTTCAGGAGAGTCTTAACATTCTCCCCGAGTCGGTGATTCCTTGATTGATACTCCAAATCACCGGAATGCCATTGCTCGAGATGACCAAGAACGCGCTGCGCAAGCGCTGCAGCACGATCAATACCTGCTTGCGATACGGAGTCGAGCGCCCGTACTCTTGCAAGCGCGGTTTCCCGAGCGTTAAACCATTCGTGAAATAACTCAGGGTGGCTCACAACAAAGGGCGCCATCCCAAGACCCGTTGCGTTACCAATACCTAGCGCGCGTTTGAGTTCAGGCATTAGCCTGACCGCCTTGCCGGGGGCTCGACATTCCGCGATATGATCCAACTGATCAACAGTGAAAAGACGGATCAAATAGACCGTTAACATCTCGATCTGAAACGAATTTTTAGCCTCTTCACGCCAATTAATTCTGGAGCGATCGCTGATGCCAAACTTGCCATTTCCATAAACCGCCGTGGTTCGCATCAGGTATCCAACCTCTAGAAGTTTATCGGCGTCGGGTTGATCACCATCCGCTAAGCAACTACAAACATATTCGAACAACCGCATACTCCGGTTCGCTCGAGAAATAACTAAATCGGTTGCCTCAAAGCGTCCTGCTTCTTGATGCGGTGCATTATCCGCAAGGCGTTCCAGATCACCTTCTGTTGGCTTCCCGTCAAACAGAACAAATGCGGCGTCCCATGCGGACGCGATCACACGGTCGGTACGCTGGTGGTCAGCGAGCGGATTGGCAAAAGCCGCCAGGGAATATTGACGATCAGGCGTATGCACCTCATAAACCGCGCGACCATAACCCGAGGCATCCAGATCAAAACGCACTCTCTGAATCTGCCACATCTCTTCTTTCATTCGCCTGAGCAGAAGCCGCATAAAACTCAATCGAGTGGGAAACGCAGCTCCCATCCGATCCATCCGGCACACCATTTCTGGCGGTCGCAACGGTACGGTGTTCGAAAAAAGACCGTTACCCACTGCTCCCCTTTTGGTCAGCACATCAATGTCAAGGTTCATAATCTTGCTATTCTCTCCTACGGCTGCTCGGGGCCAAATGACTTCTCAAAAAAGCGCAGCCAGTTATCTCCCATGACTGCGTTGACCGCGGTGTCATCAAGGCCGACTTTCTTCAATCCTGCTCTGAGCGACGGGAAGTCTCGGTTATCTTTAAACCAAGCGGGTTGACCGGGAAAACCAGGGGATGCCTTGGATCCCTCACCGAAATCCTTCTCACGGGTCCAACGGCCATTTCTCATCCACTCGACCACGCTATCGGGTTGGTCCTGACAAAGGTCTGAGCCAATCCCGATATGATCAATTCCCATGTCCTCGGCAGTATCTGCAATCATCTGACAGAAACTGTCCAATGTGCACGCGCTCCCTTCGGCTAGATGATGAGGATAAAGCGAAAATCCGATCATGCCGCCGGAATCCGACAATGCGCGAAGGACTGAATCGGATTTATTGCGCAAGGCAGGATGCCAACGCGATGGATTCGCATGAGTAATGGCAATAGGTCGTGCGGAGCACTCTATCGCTTCCAACGTCGACCGCTCTGCAGAGTGGCTCATATCAACGACCAATCCCACTCGATTCATTTCCGCGATAATCTGCTTTCCCATTCGAGTGATGCCTGGATCATCTGCCTCGTAACATCCAGTCGCCAATAACGACTGATTATTATAGGAAAGCTGCATAAATCGAGCCCCGAGCTGATGGCAGATCTCAACGAGATCAATATCCGACTCGATCGGAGAACAATTCTGGAACCCATAAAAGATAGCGGTTTTATCTGCTTCATGTGCACGCAAAACATCTTCCGCCGTCCGGCCCGGCTGGATCAGATCGCTGTACTGATCAAACAAACGATTCCATTGCGAGATTCGATCAACCGTCTGACGAAAATCTTCGTGATACGCAATCGTGACATGAACCGCATCCAGACCCCCCTCACGCATCTGCTCAAAAATATCGCGTGACCAGTTACAGTATTGCAAGCAATCAATAGTGATCTTCATTAAGCAACCGTCGTCGAGATGTTAAAGCCAGTCAATTTCAAAATCGAGGGAAGACATTCGCTCTGTGCCCGTCTCCGTGATAATAACCTGCTCCTCAAGTTTCACACCTTCACGCCCCCCGACCGACCCAATGAATGACTCTACACAAAGCACCATGCCGGGTTCCACCATTCCTTCATAACCTCGGGTATTCAGATCTGCCTCGTGCTTAATGCTGGGATACTCATCCGCAAGACCCACTCCATGCATAAGCGACGGATAACGTTGCGATAAGTACTCATCCGGGATACGCCAACAATCCCTCGATACATCATGAAATGTTCGGCCGGGCCGAAGCGCCGCAATGTTGATCTCAATTTGCTCATAAGCGGCTGAATATAAACGCCGCTGTTCGTCACTAGGGTAGTCTCCACACAACCAAGAGCGGGAAATATCTGAGCAATATCCGTACGGCCCAATAAGATCTGTATCAAAACTGACAAGGTCATTCCTTTCAATAGGTCGCATCGAACATTCTCTGAACCAGGGATTGGTTCGCGGACCTGACGACAACAAACGCGTCTCTATCCATTCACCGCCCAATCGAATATTTGTCTCATGGAGTTTCGCCCAAAGCGCATTTTCAGTAATACCGGGCTCAAGCGCAGCCTTCATCGAGAGGCATCCCGCCTCACAGACTGCCATCGATGCACGCATTAACTCCAATTCGCCCGCAGATTTTATCGAGCGCGCCCTTTCGCACACGCCTTCGCCTTCAACCAAAATCAAACCACGTTCTCGAAGCGCGTCACAGGCTGGAAACGATAAACGGTCAACACCCAGCACCTGGTCATCACCACAATGGGTTTTCATTAGATCATCTATTTGATCTGCAAAAATCTTTACCCGATCAGGGCCATTGGGCCCGGCCGAAAAAAAATAAAAAGATGGAATCACTCGGTATTCATCTATTCCCGGCAAACCGTCGGCAAGGTGGGGGTGATTCGCATAGTCAAACAACACGACTGGACCGTTCTGGGCAATAAACACGCATCGCGTCTCATAGTGCGAGCACCACACTTGCATGTTGGTCGCATCCGTCGCGTACCGGGTATTGATTTGATCAAACAAGAGTAGCCCAGCGACATTGTGCTTAGCCATTGATGATCGAAGTCCTGATAATCGATCTTGCCGAACGGTATCGAGATCAACGGGCGCATGACTATATTCCATCGCCCCGTGTTGACGAGGCGTCCGCTCGGCGCATTTTTCAGATTCAATCGTCATGGCAGTAATGCCTCATGGTGACTTAAGGCCATTCTAGTAGAAACGATCGGTTTCCCGAATAGTCAGCGCCTAGAAAGATGGGTATCGATCGAACAACCGTAAAAGACGCTTTTCGACCGAAAAAGCGAAGTGGGGAATGATGCTAGAAGGATGACCGCCCAACGAACAGAAACTGCGGGTCGAGCGCCCGGGGACTGGATCCAACTACCTGAGATTGAAGGGAAAGATAAGCGCCAATATCGAATTGATCCGTCCAGGGCATCCGATATCCGACTTCCACTAATCCCTCAATCCCGCTAGTCGCAAAATTAATTCGATCCTGATATCGCAACACTCGGTTGTTTGGATCGATCCCGTAGGCAATATCCACATCAGCAGACCCGGAGTTAATACTGAGCGGCTGGGCAATTGTTAGCGAAACGCTGTCTCCAATTTTAAAAATCTCACGACCGCTCAAACCCAACATCCAAGCACTGGAAACCAAGTCAGAAAAATTCGTCAAAGATGAGCCAGTCTCAGAGTTCACCTCCGTATACCCTCCAGTCACCGAACCGACTAACGCAGTTTGAGCTGAAAGCATTCGATAGCCTGAAAATCTGAGGAATCGTGTCTCGGCATGATCAACGGCGAATGGGCCGCTTGCGGTTCCCCCAAAAAGACTCTTGCCCTCTGATAACCACCCACCCTCAATAGTGGCGCCAAAATCTCCAAACCTGACGTGCGAGGCCGCCGTGATCTGGGACCCTTGATAATTGTTGTCACTCGTATCATCTATGTCTGAATATCTTAAATCAAAGCCTACGCCAGGCGTCGCTTCAAAAGCGATCAGGCTATGTACGCCATCAGCGTCATAGTCCCCTAGACGGATTTTGCTATTCAAGAAGCTGCTCGGATTTAAAAACCCTTTCAATGACATCGCAAGGAAGGGGTCAGACTCAGCCTTTGGAAGCACCCCAAACCCGAGGTGACTCTGCAGTCCTTGCTCATTCAAGGAACTGACAAGTAATACAGGATCTGTCGTCTGATCGTTATTAAATTGAGCGGGCGTAAATGAAAAGATTTGATGAGCAGATGATTGACCAATCAAGGCGGGCGTCTTCCCACGCTGCCAATCAGAATAAAATGAACGAGCTGAATTCATTGCGCCTTGCTCTTTCAGTGATGCTGAAAGATTCCAGTTAAAATCCCGATTAAACTGATCAAAAACCAAAACGCTCTCAAAAAATCCGCTTTCTTTCAACGCATTGAAAAGGGGTGCTCCAACGGTAAGCCGATGCAAAGAGACCTCTGTTGACTCAACGTCATCATCGCTCGACTCCTCTTCTTCGGTGGTCTCGGCTGGACTCGTTGTCCCTGGAGTTGACGGCGTATATACCAGGCCGATGGGCGAATAAGCCCTTGTGGGATTAATTTTTCCCCAGCCATATTTGGCATCCACTCCAGGCGCACCCATATCGGTCGCGGTTCGCTTGATAACCGCAACAATCTCCTCAGCTCTCAGATCTGGCCAACGAAAACGCAGGCCCGCCGCCAACGCGCTCACTCGCGGCGTGGCGAACGACGTACCCCAATAGTCTGCAAATTGTGACGATCCCGTCGCAACCACATAATGCTGGGCCATATCACCAGCGTGGTTGCCAAATCCGAGCATCTCATCCTCAGGACCCAAGCCGCCAACGATTATCCCTTTCCCGGACAAACCGGGAGCATGTCGGGCGTCTCCAACGGGATAAGGTGCCCAGTTATTACCGGCTTGCATTACAACGACCTGATCGGCAACCGCGGTGGCCAGCATGGCCGCGCCAGAAACGCCTGCGAGCGCTGCGTTGGAATGGATAATCACTCGGATGTTCGGATTTGCTGCAGCGGCCATTAGGGCAGCTTCGACCGCGCTACTCGAAACTGATTTCGATCCGGTCGAAGTCTGAAGCGACAAAATCTTACTTTGGGGTGTCAGGGTAAGAATGATCTGGGCTACCGCCGTACCATGCGTTCCCTGCTTCGCTAGATCGACAAAAGGATTTTGACCCACATAACTTGCACTACCCGGCACAAATAACCCGGGATTAACGGCCGGATTCAACTGAATGCCGGTGTCCAAAACGGCGACGCCGATTCCGGCTATTGGAGCTGGCGCAGGAGGTGGCGCTTCCACCTCCTCATCTTCCTCAACGACTGAGGCCGCGAAATCCCCGTCCCCGCCCTCCGCAAAAGCAAAGCCGGAATAAAAAACAAATAACGATAAAACAATCCATCCGATTGGAGTGCTGAAAAGATTCTTCATTTATTAAAGAGGGGTTGCAGGTCGACTCTTAGATCCATAAAAGGGCATATTTAGGCCCAGTTCGTAGCGCATGTTTAACGTGCGACAGGCTTAGAGCAGCGACAATTATAGCACTCAAAAACACTGAAAAAATCAGAACGAAGGGGCTGAACTGATAGGGAATATCAAAAATCTGGGCGGCTAATAACCATCCAATCACTGACGCGGAAATACCCGCTACTAGACCTGCGATGAGCGAAATCGTTAAAAACTCTGCGCCCAAGGCCATCATGATCCTCCGGCGATCACACCCTAACACTTTCAGCATTGCAACATCTCGCACCCTCGCCTCATGTCCCGACTGCATCACCGAGTAGAGCGCCACGCTTCCTGCGGCGAGCGTAAAACCAAAAACCAGATTAAGTGTAAGGCCGACAAGATCCAGGAGACGTCTGACCTGCTTAAGAATCACACCAATATCGATAATATTAATTGTTGGGAAAAGTTGATTGAGCGATACGAGCGTATCCTGGCTGGCGCCTTCGAGGCGAGTTGAACTCAAGAATGTATGTGGCGCATTAGCGAACACATTCGGCGGGAAGAGCACGAAGAAATTTGGATTGAAATTCTCCCACTGAACCTCTCGTATATTGACGATTAATGCATCAATCTCCTCAGTGCCTACCCTCACACCAATCCGATCGCCAACCTTGACGCGCAAGGGTTCTGCCCAGGTCAACGCTAGCGAAACGACCGGTTCGGTGGTCGTTGCATCCCACCACTCCCCGTCGACAAGTCGATTACCCTGTGGCAAATCGTCCGACCATGAAAAATTTAAATTGCCATCAATGCGTGAAGCAGTCCGTGGGTCCGGGTACTCATCTACGCTGGGAATGGCGCCATTAATCGATACGAGTCGACCGGTAGCCATTGGGGTGAAAGACGGGATCAAATTAACCCGCGTCGAAAAAAAATCCTTTAAAGAATTTTTCTCGTGATCCTGAATATTAGCGAAAAAAAAGTTAGGTGCATCCTCTGGAGTTCGCGCTTCCCAAGATTCAAATAGTTGGACGCGAATGAGCGATAAAGTGATCAGCACAGTCAAACCGATGCCGAGAGCTGATATTTGAAAGGTGCTTGCCATTCTGTCCCGAAAAAGCCGACCGAGTCCAAACCGCCAGGAAACGCCAACGCCTCGAGAAATTTTTCTCAACCCGGTCAACACAAAAGCACTACATCCCATCATCGCGCCAAGCACGCCAACGACAGCAAACGAAACTAATCCAACCAACTCTATCGAACGGGTCTGCGTGTAAGCCAGTATCAAAAAAATAATGATAGAAACGAGATGCCACACTCTATCGATACCGTGATACCGCGCCCGCTCAACTTTACGAAGCACCTCTGTTGGGGACACCCGGGTAAGGCGTGAGAGTGAGGGAAGACTAAAACCCAAAAGCAAGATTGTGCCCAGCAATAGACCCACTAAACCTGAATTAATGTCTATCTCACCTAATTCGGTGGTAAAGAATTCACCCAGAATTATCGACATTATTTCCTGGACAAAATAACCCACGAGCATCCCGGCAAAACCCCAGATAAGACTCAAGAGAAATAACGTCTGACCATAGATTAACAATACGTCCCGACTCGTTGCCCCAAAACAACGAAGCAACGCGGCATGGCGTCGTCGGCGCTCCGTATATCGTCTTGATGCTACCGCAATTGAAATCCCTGCAATCAAGAGCGTCGCAAGGGTTGCCATTCCAATAAAATCCCTTGACGTGGTGACAGTTGCCCCGACTTGCTCCTGAGCGGATTCAAGATCGATGATCGTATATTTTGGAGATGGCAAATCATCAATGATGCCGGCGAACTGCTCCACCACCTCCGAAGGGCCTGCAGCCAACAAGGCATAACGTGCGCGACTCGACGGACCCAGAAGACCCGTTTCTTCAAGATCGGTAATGTTGGCCATCAGTCGCGGTGAAAAACTGAAGAACTGTCCTCCCCGATCTGGCTCATAGGTCAACACAGCCCCCAATGTAAAAGACTTTTCCCCGAGTTTTAATTGATCCCCGAGCGCTAAATCCATCGACGAGAGCACCCGCGCATCCACCCATAACTCGCCTCGGGCCGGAATCGCATTAGCGGTAACAACACTTGCCCCACTTTGCACTGTCTGCACTTGAAGCTCGCCCCTCAAAGGATATCGATCACTGACCCCTTTAACAGAACCTAACAGCGTTCTTCCATCATCAAAGATAACGGTCGGAAAAGACACGGTGTACGCCACCTTTAGTCCTAACTCAAGAGCCTTTTCTGAAAATTCGCTCGGGAATTCATCACGACTGGCCAGCTTTATATCGGCAGCAATTACTTCGCCAGCGCTTCTCTCCAAGCCACTAGCAACACGATCCGCAAAACCCAGTACTGCGGTGACTGCACCTACTGATATCGCTACCGCCATACCCAAGGCCACAATCTCGCGTGCCCGCCAATCCCGCCGAATCTCGCGCAACGAGTAAAAAAAAGTCGAATTCACTTTATTCTTCCACTATCCGGCCGTTAACGAGTCGTAATTTTCTTGCACATCGGGCCGCCAAACTCGCATCATGAGTCACCAGAATTAAAGCTGAATCACGATTGTGGCAAAAAGAAAAGAGCAGCTCTGTGACCTGCGCTGAAGATTCATCATCCAGATTACCCGTCGGCTCGTCGGCAAAAAGCAACTCCGGCTCAATTGCAAATGCGCGAGAAAGGGCGACCCGCTGTTGTTCGCCCCCGGATAGCTGTTGCGGGTAATGATCGCCACGATTTTCAAGGCCAACGCGCTCCAACCAATTGCCCGCGACCTCTTTTGCATTTGAGACGCCTGCTAGCTCTAACGGAAGCATCACATTCTCGATAGCAGTTAATGTTTCGATGAGATAGAAAGATTGAAATACGAACCCTACTCTTCCTGCTCTTAGTCTGGCGCGACCGTCCTCATCGAGTAGATTTAGATCTTGGTCGCCAATAAAGACCTCTCCTTGAGACGGAAGATCCATTCCGGCCAATAAAGAAATTAAGGTAGACTTTCCAGATCCAGAGGGGCCCGTTATGGCGATTGAACTTCCCTTTGCTATCGCGAGCGAGACGTTATCAAGTATTCTCAATGTTCCAGATGGGCCCTCTACGTCTCGAACTAGCTTATTGGCCTTTAATATGACGTTTTTCAAATCGTGTGTTCTCGGTTTAGGAATATGGATAGTCAGTTTCGGCGCGAATGGAAATCAACCGATCATTCTTGTCTTGGGAGACTCGCTGAGCGCTGCCTATCAAATGCCCGAACATGCGGGTTGGGTGCATCTAGCACAGCAGGATTTTGGCAGCACCCTGAAGTTTATCAACGCTTCTGTGAGTGGCGAGACAACAGCGGGAGCAAAACAGGCGTTACCCCGCCTCCTTGAGCGGTATCAGCCTAGCCTTGTCATTATTGAAATAGGGGCCAACGACGGCCTTCGCGGTCATGCTCCCCTGGCAATCAAGTCAAATCTCTCAACGATGATCCAAGCCGGTCTATCTAATGGCGCGGAGATCGCCCTGATTGAAATGGATATTCCGGCAAACTATGGCTCTACCTATCGCGATGCGTTTCGCTCAATTTATCGCGAACTCTCGGTCGAATTCAATATCATTCTGATCCCGTCCGTATTTGATGAGATTTTCGGCGACCCACAACTTCTCCAGGCCGACGGACTTCACCCAAACCAAAAAGCGCAGATCCTGATTAAAGAGAGAGTCCTTTCAACTTTATCGAAAGCGCTACAAGGACTGTAACCAAGAATTCTCGAATAAACACGAAATCATTCACATCTCTTTCGTTCCAATCTCGCGCTTTCGTCGCTGAACATATTCGCTTAATTCCTCACGTCGATCGTCATCAAATTTAGGTGGCTCAAAGTTCTCCAAAACTGATTGCCAAATCTCCGTTGCCCGACGGGTCGCATCCTTGGCGCCAGCCGCTTGCCAGTTTTCATTATTCTGCCAATCACTTAAAAACGGCGTGTAGAACGCAGACTCGTATCGCTCCATGGTGTGTTCCGCGCCGAAAAAATGTCCACCCGGCTCAACGCCGGAGATCGCATCAACCGCAAGCTCGTCTACAGAGGTGTCAATCGGTTTCAGCATTTCGGACAAATGCTGAATCACTTCAACATCAATCACAAATTTCTCGAAAGATGCGACAAGGCCACCCTCTAACCAGCCCGCGGCATGATAAACAAGATTACCGTGCCCCATGACGGCGCCCCAAAGTGCCATTTGGGTCTCATAGGTACTCTGGACATCAACCGAATTTGACGCATTACAGGCACTCGTGCGGTACGGCAGTCCGTAGCGACGGGCCATCTGTCCCCCGGCAAGATTCGCCTTTGCATTTTCTGGCGTTCCAAAGGTTGGCGCGCCTGATCGCATATCAACATTAGACGTAAATCCGCCATAGACCACAGGGCTTCCCGGAAACGCCATCTGTATCATTGACAGGCCCAATAAAGCCTCCGCATTTTGCTGTACCAGCGCAGCGGCCATTGTGACTGGCGTCATCGCACCCAAAAGTGTAAACGGCGTTACGATAACCGCCTGACCGAGCTCAGCAAGCGCCAACGCCCCATCAGACATTGCCTCATCTAGCTTTCGTGGCGAATTAATATTGATATTTCCGATAAGACCTGGACTCCGATGCAGTTCGTCCAAGCTGATGCCCCGAGCAATTGCGACCATGTGCGCCGCGTCGACGACGCGCTCTTTTCCAATCGGTATCGCAGAAAAGATCTTATCGGTCAGAGTCAAATTGGCCTCATAACAATCCAGATGACGGGTCGGCACTGGAAGATCCGTAGTCGCTACCGACTGATTTCCAAATACACTAATGACATTAAAGGCTTGTCCGAGACTGATTAATTTCTTGTAATCAGCAAAATTACCAGCCCGCCTGCCCTGAACGCAATCGTGCACATTCGGCGGACCGGAAACGGCGCCGAAATTCACCTGGGAGCCGCCGAGCGTTACCGTATGATCACTATTGCGAGGTGTGAGTCGAATCTCTCGAGGGGCCCGAGAAATCAACTCAATAATCATTTCGGGATCAACTTTAACAATCCCCGTATCGTCATCAACAGAAGCACCTTCGCGGCTAAATTGAGCCCTGACCGACGCGCTCATGACTTCGATTCCGGAGTCACGCAGCAGGCAAAGCGAAGCGTTGTGAATCTCTTCAACCTGCTCCTCGGACAAAGGATTAATTGGAGGATAGCGATTATTGAGCGGACCAAATCCGATCTGAGAGATACCCGCCCCACTGCGACTCGCGCGACGCTCTTTTCGCGCGCGGTTCCTATCTATGCGACTCATTATCTATCGTTCTCTTAAAAAGGTTTTAACCAGACAATTGCCAAATGCATTTTAGGCTTCCAATTCTTCTGCTGTGTTGAGCACCGCTTGAAGCATCACGTTAGCACCCTGAGTGGACCAAGCCGGATGAATATCTTCTACCTCGTTATGACTAATACCATCAACGCATGGAATAAAAATCATCGATGTAGGGGCGGAATGTGCGACAAAACAGGCATCATGTCCTGCACCCGTAACGATTTCGCGTGCGCTATACCCACACGTTGAGGCCGCTTCGGTCACAGCGCGAACACAGCTTGAATCAAAGGCAATAGGCGCATAATAAAAAATTTGATTGATTTCGTGCGAAATTCTGGCGGTGGTTGTGATGTCAGCAACCCCGCCTCGAACCAGGTTATCCATTTTTGACAATACAGCGTCGTCTGGATGCCGGATATCGATAGTCATGAAAACACGCCCTGGAATCACATTCCGCGAGTTCGGATAAACCTGCATCATGCCAACCGTTGCGCACGCTAACGGAGCGTGCGCAAGCCCAATGTCATTTATCAACGTCACCACTCGCGCTGCCGCCAATAAGGCGTCTTGACGACGATCCATCGGTGTAGGCCCGGCGTGCGATTCTGTCCCATTTAGCTCCAACTCATACCAGCGCTGCCCCTGCGCATCGGTGACAATGCCGATATCAATTTCTTCCTCAACTAAGATAGGTCCTTGCTCGATATGAGCCTCCAGATAGGCATGGAGTGGTCGCCCCATCGGCTGATCACCAGCATAGCCAATACGCGCAAGCTCTTCCCCCATCGTCCGCCCGTCTTTATCTTGCCTTGATAAACCGAATTCAAGGTCGTAGACCCCGGCAAACACCCCAGATGCCACCATTGCGGGCGCAAACCGACTACCCTCCTCGTTGGTCCAACAGACTGCCTCGATGGGATGTCTCGTGGCGATCTTGTGATCATTCAAGGTCCGAATGACCTCTAACCCTGTCAGTACGCCATAAACACCATCAAAACGCCCGCCAGTCGGTTGGGTATCTAGATGACTACCCACTGCAACCGGATGTAAATCGGGATCACTCCCTTGCCGGCGTGCAAAAATATTACCCATCTTGTCGATCGCAATTGAGCATCCTGCATCTTGGCACCAGCTCACAAAAAGATCCCGCGCTTCTCGGTCAAGATCAGTGAGCGCAAGCCGACATGAACCTCCTTTCTGGGTCGCACCAATTTTTGCGATTTCCATAATCGAGTCCCACAATCTCTCGCCGTCAATCTCCAGATTGCCTGTTTTCTTCATGATTGATATCTCATCTTTTTCTGGTGTATCGCGTCGAACCGGACGCCGGAAATCATCACTATGATTTGATTGATTTTGCACCGGTGTCCTCAGAGGCATGTGATTTGAACCTTACCACCGAATGGGCAAAGAGAACCCCGACAACTATCGCCCCACCGATTACCGAACGCAAACCTGGATTCTCGCCAATCACCATCCAGACCCACAGGGGGCCTAAAACGGATTCCATCAACGTCAGCATGGCTGCCTCAGCTGCCGGAAGGAATCGAGGCCCTACCGTTAGAAGAGAAATTGCAACGGGCAGTAATATGGCGCCTCCCAACACAAGCCATATCCACTGATTCATCGCCATGGCTGGGAAATCAGCGAAGAAAAACGAAACGCCACTCGCCAGCAAAAGGCCGAGTGCAGTGGCCGGCACCATATTACTTTGCTTTCGCCCCCTTATGATTGCGAATAAAAGACCGAGAAGAATGACATCAATAAACGCTAACCCGTCACCCACCCACTGCCCGCTCTCAAGACTTCCGGACGTGACCACCCCGAGCCCTAACGCACTCCCTAAAATGGCCATCTTCGTAATAAAGGCAATTCGCTCGCCAAAAAGAACACGCGAAAAAATCGCGGCAACCAACGGGGTACACGCAAAAATAATCAGCACATTTGCGGCCGAGGTAAACGCGAACGCCGCGTAAAAGATGATCGAAGACGCTGCCTGCACAAAGACAAACAAAACGCCCCACCAGCCGAGAGGCCGCAACGCTGAAATAAACCCATCTTTGCTAAAAATGAGGTAACAGAGAATAAGGACCGTTCCGCCAAGCACACCTCGACCAAACGCTAACGTAAATGTATCAATCGCGGTCAAACGGATCAGAAGCGCGTCTGGCGTGAACGCCATTACGCCAGCCAGCGTAAGCCAGAACCCTTTTTTATATTCGTCAGTCATAAATTAATCTTTACCCAGTCACAATCACAAATCGTGATGCTATAAATTGCTTTTTTTAAGTTGATCGATAACGCGTTCAATGGCTTCAGGAGCCACTGGTCCTGTCTGCACCGCTTTAAGTTCCCGATTGGGTCCAAAGATCATAAAGGTCGGGGTACCCTTCAATGATCGACCTGAAGTTTCATAAAAAAATTTCGCGACACTTTGAGGCTCCGCTAACACATTTGGAAACGACACGCTGTACTCCTCCGAAAATGCCCAAGCCTCAAACATGTCTGACTGACCATCTAACGACATGCCCAAGACCGCAATATCACCCTCTCGATGTCGCTCATGAAATGCGGCTTGCGTGCTCATCTCTCTGGCGCAGATTGGACACGTGTGGGACCAGATCATTACAACAATCCATCGTTCATTCGGGAAAATTTTCTCCAAGGCCGCAGGTTCCCCATCAAAATCAACAAAGCCCTCAAGCATCACGGCCATGACAGGAAATGAAACGGCAAATACCAAACTCACCAAGATAATGGCCTTCTTGAATCCAAATAATCTCATCTCGATAAGTCTCGTTGTCTATTTTCTTTTGGCGGCTTTACCAAGAGTAGTCCGCCCACGACAAGAATCATTCCCGCGATCGAACTCGAATTAAGTGTTTCTCCGAATAATGGCCATGCGGCAAGTGCGGTTGCAGGAGGAACCAGAAAAAAAAGGCTAGCCACTTGAGTTGCCGCCTTTTCCCTAACCAGAAGCCACAAGAGTGTCATCGCACCCAGAGACAACACGAAAACAAGCCAGCCAAGTGCAAATACAAATTCGCCAGTCCAACTAATCTCGGTCGTTTCAAACGTCAACGCTAACACTGACATCATTAATGTTGCTGCGCCAAACTGTAAAAATGCACCACTTAAAAGATTCATATCCTTGCAAAATCTTTTTTGATAAAGCGTTCCGATGCTCATTCCTATAACAGCGAGCACGCATAGCAATACACCCTCGAACGAGCTATCAAAGTTGCTGAGGTAACGCAGCGACACCAGGGAGATTCCCGCCGTCCCCAATATAAAACCAGACCATTGCCTGCGGTCGACAACCTCGGAAAGCATGGGCCCAATAAATACTGCGGTCAAAATAGGCTGCATCCCGACAATCAAAGCGCTATCGCCCGCTGACACACCCAGATTAATACCCGCGAAAATTCCACCGAGATATACGCCATGAACCAGAATACCGACCAGCATGATTTGTGCAAAGGCCCGCCAACCCCTCGGCCATGCGGGACGCAGAACGACCACAGCCGCGCCGAGGATCACCGAAACCAAAGCAAAACGAATAGCCAAGAATGTTGCTGGCTCTGCGTAAGGAAGACCCAGTTTGGCCCCGATAAAACCGGTACTCCACAAGACAACAAAAAGCCCCGGTGCCGAGTAATAAAGAAAAGCACGGCGTCCAGCGGGTGAAGTGTCGAAGCGCACGTTAAATATCCCCTCCTTATACTAGATTCGGATCACGGCAAATCGCCATAGTCTAGTGCAACAGCCACCAGCGCAATGCGGGTCGGGTTATCTTTTTTCCTGATCAGGGTGTTCTCGGCCCGACTATTGTTAGAAAATAACGGCATGATCGAAAACCCTTTCATCGGCAGTGTTCAGAGTGATGACTTTGCATTAGAAGTTTTACAACGTTCCGATTCGATACCTGTTTTAGTCGATTTCTGGGCAGACTGGTGCAATCCTTGCAAAATGTTGATGCCGATTCTGGATAAATTGGCGCTCGAATACCAAGGCAAGTTTTTTATCGCCAAAATAGATACTGAGTCTGAAAAAGAGCTTTCAGCCACTTACGGTATACGGAGCTTACCGACAGTCAAAATTTTCCGGCATGGGCAAGTGGTGGACGAATTCATGGGTGTTCTACCGGAACCCCAGATTAAAGAAATCATTGATCGGCATGTGGCTCATCCGGCCGATGCCGAAATTGACAAAGCGGACCAGTTAGCTGGCGAGGGCGACATTGACCAGGCTATTTCGGTATTAAAAAAGGCTCGAGTCGAAAATCCGAACTATCCGAAACTATCGTTAAGTCTCGCAGCACATCAACTCAAGGCAAACGATCCGCATTCGGCTTCCGAGGCGCTATCAGATCTACCGCTGAATACCGCTTACGAAGCAGAGATAAAAAGAATGCGGGCCCAAGTCAATCTTGCATTGCGTCTCGGAACCGAGGTCGATTTAACTGTCGTCGAAAACAAAGTTAATGCAGACCCTCACAATTTGGATGCGCGGCTTGGATGGGGTCAAGCGTTGCTTCAGAGTGAAGATAGCGTTGATGATGGAGTCGAAGTACTCATCGAAGTTATTCAGCGCGCCCGGGAGTCTGCGCAAGCTGAAGAAGCTCGTGAGACCTTAGTCCAATTATTTGGAAGCCTTAATCCGGCTGATTCTCGAGTCTCTTCTTATCGAAGACAGCTTGCTCGCGCATTACACTAATCACTCTCGTTCCCTATCCCCGCGGATGATGCGCGCTGTGAAGAGACTGCAGTCGAGCGCGAGCGACATGGGTGTAAATCTGGGTTGTTGAAAGGTCAGAGTGTCCCAGCAGCATTTGGACACTCCGAAGATCCGCCCCATGATTAAGCAAGTGTGTTGCGAAGGCGTGCCGTAAAGTGTGCGGGGAGATATCGGTTGTGATCCCCGCTCTCACCGCATACCGTTTAATCAGCTGCCAGAATGCTTGGCGGGTCATTGGATGTCCTCGTCGGGTCAGAAAAACGCCATCACTTTTGTGATCGCCGAGAAGGTCAGGGCGCCCGATTTCTAGATAACGCTCCAAACAATCAGATGCCTCATCTCCAAGCGGTACAATTCTCTCCTTCCCGCCTTTACCCACAATTCGAATCAGACCCGTATTCAAATCCAGTTGACTCAAATTGAGCTTCACTAGTTCAGACACCCGCAATCCACTTGAATACATCGTTTCAAGCATTGAACGATCCCTAAGTGATAACGCGGTTCCTTCCGAGGGCGCGCCCAAAAGCTTTTCGACCGCAGCCTCGGTCATTGCCTTAGGGAGTGGTCGACCTTGGGCCGGAGACCGAATATCCGAAGTAGGATCGACGACGATAAGACCCTCTCTGAGAAGATATCGGTAAAAACGCCTTAACGTTGATAAACGACGAGCTGACGATCTTGCACTTAGTCCGGCATAAACGTTTGCGGCTAAGTAATTCAATAAATCGGCCCGACTCACCTTATCTAAGGCATCAATTTTTTCATCACACCATCTTTTAAACGCCGAAAGATCAGACCGGTAAGCCGCGAGAGTATTGGCACTCAAGCCAGACTCGAGCCAGGCCGCATCAAGAAATTGTTCAATTAAGTCGCCGGAACGGCCATCATCTGTCATGGGTTGCCCCGATGTATTTCAGCAAGTTGAATCTGGGCTAGCCGGTACTGTAACTTGGCCAAAATCTTCGGATCCGATGAATTCCCCAATAACATCGTGTAGACCTTTTTCGCATCACTATAGTAGCCAGCGTCTTCAAGCGACTGGCCTGCTTTATAAAAAGCACTTTGACGCCACAACAGGTCAGATTCTCCAGTCAAACTTGCGGATTCAAGATAGTAGATCGCTGCTCGTGGATAATCACCGAGACCCGCCCATGATTGCGCCATCCAATAAAAAAGTTCCTTTTTTTGTTCTGCCGTGCGAATTAAATGAGCCATTTGCTTAAATAATCGAATGGCAATCTCATGCTCCCCGAGAAACTGCAAATCGAATACGATCTGCATCGCCCGATCGAGACTCCTCAAAGATAATAGGTCGACCGTGGAAAACCAAGCGACCAACTGGTTTGCACCAATTTCTGGCTTACCGCCCAGCACCTGAATTCTTGCGGAACGAAGAGTCCAAGCATCAATATTTACGCCGGGGGGAGGGGAATCAATCAGGGACTGAAGATTGGCAGCCAACGAAACGTCCGATTGTCGGAGCGCCCAATCTACCAAAAGAATTAAAACGCCATCATCCAAATTCTGAAATTTTTCAAGGACACCTTCTTCGCCAAAAAAAACCGATAACAAAAAATCGGAGCCATCTTCAGCACAATTTTCAACCAGCCACTCATATGACGTGAGCGACCTTTCCGGATCATTTGACTCCCGGTTTAAAAAAATTCCCAGAGCCCGGCGATGCAAAATGTCTATATTTTTCCCATCGAGAACAAGCCTCCACGCACGATCCCTTTCCGTCTTTTCGATACCGCGATTTTTAAGTACATTCTCTGCTACATCAACATAAGCGACCAGAAGACTCGGCTTCAAATCAAAATTGAAAAAAGACGGAACCGTTGCTTCCGATTCGATGAGAAACTCAATCCCCCTCGCCCTTAATTCAGCGTACTCCGATGAATCAGCAATCCGAACAATAATTGCCTCCCGAAGCACTTTTAAGTTTCGATTAGCCGAGGGGATCGATACGAGGCCAAGTTGATGCAGAGCCTCAGAATCCGAAAGATCGGAATTTAGCCATTGCGCAAATGTCCGCCATAAATCTGCAGTCGGGGACGCGATGCCATTGAGACCGGCTATCGCTTCGTACGGCTGATCCAGAGAAATAGCGATCTGGGCCTTGAGTATTTTCCAGGATGGCTGGTCCGGGCGGTAAGCGGTTTCAAAAGTGCGTGCCGCTAAGCTTGCGTCCTCGAAATATTCCTGCGCGAAAAAAGTCTGAATAATTCCATAACGAGCCTGACGAATGACACCCTCCCGAATGTCAGGCCAAGCAAGAAGTCTGCGATAAACATCTCGAGCTTCTGAAGGATGACCATTTTTTAATATCGAACTCGCCAACCGAATGCCTATTTCAAATCTGATTGGACTTTCATCATCAAGAAACGCTCGCCACAGCTGTCGATGCAACTCCTCATAATCCGCTTGCTGATCTAATAGTTGCCAGCGCTTGAGTTGTCGGTCGCGAGAGTTTTGACCCCGGGCAAGCGGTACTTGATCAACCAAAAACAGTTGGAGCTGACTAAGGCCCGCCGAATTTAATTGCTCGGCAGACAGATCTTCAAGATCAGTCCCGAATCGGTCAATGTAACCTCTGAATTCGACTAATTCATCTGTGTCGACAACAGACTGCTCGTCACTGAAATTAAACAGGGTTTGAAAATTTAACTGGGGCTCTGGAAGAGTGGCCTCAGTTTTAGGAGAGGTTGGTATGGCAACGTCTGAAAAGGCTTGTCTAATGAATCCTGACAATAACGGGACCAAAAGCACAGTCATCCACAAAATCACTGCGGATGATTTGGTGAATCGCCGGAGAGTTGTGCGAAACATTGCTAGTCGGTCCACGGACAACGATTCCGATCGGCACCGATCCTGGATGAGGCCCATCAACTGCGTCAGTTGATGGGCATATCAGGCTCTTAAGCGATTTTTTCCCGAATTCGGGCCGATTTTCCGGTGCGACCTCTCAGGTAATAGAGTTTTGCCCGGCGAACATCGCCTCGTCGACGAACTTCAATATCCGCCACAAGCGGGCTATGCGTCTGAAACACCCGTTCTACCCCTTCGCCGTAGGACATCTTGCGAACAGTAAACGAAGAGTTGAGCCCACGATTTTTTATCGCGATAACAACGCCCTCGAACGCCTGAAGACGCTCACGCGCACCTTCTTTAACTTTTACCTGAACACGCACGGTATCCCCCGGCGAAAACTCCGGGATCTCCGGCTTCAACTGCTCATTTTCCAACTGTTGAATGATACTTGTCATTGGGAACTCTCCTGTCCTTGTTCCGAAGTTTGAATCTTAAACTCTCTTAAAAGAGATGCTTCCTCATCACTTAAATATTTATCTTTTAAAAGATCAGGTCGCCGTAACCAAGTTTGGCCCAGAGCCTGCTTTAACCGCCAACGCCTGATCTTGTCATGATTTCCGCCCAGTAACTCAGAGGGCACCGACCGACCCTCGAACTCTTCCGGCCGGGTGTAATGCGGCCAGTCAAGCAATCCATTGCTGAAAGATTCAGCGTCGATGGATTCGTTATTTCCCAGTACACCTGGCAAATAACGAACCATTGCTTCAATTAATACCATTGCAGGAAGTTCTCCCCCCGCGACCACATAATCTCCAATCGATATTTCTTCGTCGACCTCTGCATCAAGTACTCGTTGATCGATTCCCTCATATCGTCCTGTCAGTAACACTAGGGCTGGCACTCCCGCAAGCTCACGAACCTTTTCTTGGGTCAGCGTCCGCCCTTGGGGGCTCAAATAAACAACCTTTCCATTAGCCTCTAACTTTGCCGCCCTTAGCGCCCGAGACAGCTGCGGCGCCTGCATGACCATCCCCGGCCCCCCGCCATACGGACGATCATCTATCCTTCGATAATTATCTTCAGCGTAATCTCTTGGATCCCATAATCCAAGCTCCAAATGCCCTCTTTCGATAGCGACCCGCGACATGCCGCAGTCTTCAACGGCCCTGAACATCTGCGGGAAAATGGTCACGACATCTATTCGCACTTTTTGCCGTCCATAAGATGACCGTTTACCTGATTGTCAAAAATCAACGCTCCAATCTACAGTAATCTTTCCATTGTCCAGGTCGACGTGCGTCACCGCGTTTTTTGTGTAGGGAATAAGTCGTTCCCGATCACCCTTCACAACCAACACATCGTTCGCCCCTGTCTCTATCAAACTTGTCACTTTCCCAAGCGGCTCGCTATCAAGATTGAAAACCTCGAGACCTTGCAATTGAAACCAGTAAAACTCTCCAGAATCTGCTGCGATCAGCCAATCCGGATATACCGCAACTTCTATCCCCCTGAGCTTTTCTGCATCGTCCCTGTCATTACAATCCATAAGTTTTGCAATCACGGTTTTTCCATGCACCTGACCTAATTCAACCTGGCATTCAGTCCATTTTTGCTCATGACCTAACAACCAACGAGGGTGATTTAAAATATCGCCTCGATGACGGGAATAGTCGAAAATTTTGACCCAGCCCTTTACGCCAAACACCCCGCTAATTTTTCCAAGAATTAGCGGTTTAGCTTTTTGCCCAGTCATGAATTTGCTCCATCAAAACAGAGCAGAAACCGATTACGCCGCTGATGCTTCCATATTTTTCAAAAGACTGGCAACGCGCTCTGATGGTTGGGCACCCTGACTAATCCAGAAATCTGCTCGCTCGCGATCAAGACGTAACGACTCTTCGCTTTTAGCTGCCATTGGATTAAAGAAGCCAATCCTTTCAATGAAACGACCGCGTGGCTGACGTCGTCGATCAGATACTACAATTGAGTAAAAAGGCCGCTTTTTTGAGCCGCCGCGGGCGAGCCGTATGGTCACCATGAACAAAATCCTCTAAAAAATCGTTTAAACGCGCGGATTTTACCATAGAAAATCCTTGAACTGTTCTTGCTAGCCCGCTTTTATTGAAACGGAAACCCTGCCCCGCCAGGCCCGCCCATGCCCTTTAATTGACCGAGCATTTTTGACATTCCCCCTTTGCCTTTCATTTTTTTCATCATTTTCTGCATTTGGGCGAACTGTTTCAGCAATCGATTGACGTCCTGGACCTGCGTTCCCGAACCCGCAGCAATTCGCCGCTTACGGGAACCTTTCATAACAGCTGGAAACAATCGCTCATGGGCTGTCATCGAATTAATGATCGCGATGAGGCGGGTCGTCTCCCCGCCCATCGCCTGATTTTTGACTGCCGCGGGCAAATTGGATGCTCCAGGAAGCTTATCCATCAGGCCGCCGAGTCCACCCATGCTTTCAACCTGAAGAAGTTGCTCTCGAAAATCCTCAAAATCAAACCCTTTCCCCTTTTTTAATTTCGCCGAGATCTTCCGAGCTTTTTCCTGGTCAACATTACGCTGAACCTCCTCAACCAAGCCGACGACATCCCCCATCCCCAAAATTCGAGACGCCACCCGATCCGGATAGAAGGGTTCAAGTGCCTCTGTCGATTCCCCCATACCAAGAAACTTAATAGGCTTTCCAGTCACCTGGCGTATCGAAAGTGCAGCGCCACCACGAGCATCGCCATCTGCTTTAGTTAGAATGACTCCTGTCAGTGACAGTGCTTGATCAAAAGCGGCGGCACTGCGAACAGCATCTTGCCCCGTCATGCTGTCGACAACGAACAAAGTCTCGATCGGACTTACGACGTCATGCAACGCGCGTAACTCCTCCATCATCTCGTCGTCGACATGCAGGCGACCTGCCGTATCGATGATCAAGACGTCGTGGGCTTTTACTTTTGCGTGCTCGAGCGCGCTCTCCGCGATTGCCTTCGGTGTCTCGCCTTCGTTCAAAAAATCGACATTGACTTGAGAGGATAGTTGTCGAAGTTGTTCAATCGCGGCCGGTCTGTAGATATCAACACTCGTAAGCAAGACCCGCTTTTTTTCTTGGGTTGAAAGAAGATAAGCAAGCTTTGCTGCAGTGGTCGTCTTACCAGCCCCCTGAAGACCTGCAAGTAACACCACAGCAGGTGGGCGAGCAGCAAGATTGAGGCGCTCGTTCGCAGCACCCATCAAATTCACCAGCTCATCGTTAACGATCTTGATGAAGGCTTGCCCAGGAGTCAGACTGGTCAGGACCTCAGCGCCAACGGCACGAATCTTTACATCTTCAAGAAAGCCCTTGACGACAGGTAGCGCAACATCAGCTTCAAGCAGTGCAATTCGGACTTCGCGCAATGCCTCACTAATATTTTCGTCGCTTAATCTTCCACGACCCGTGAGATCCTTAAAAGTCGCTTTTAAACGATCGCCTAGTTGAGAGAACATACGATAATCATGCCCTTTTTAAATGAAATATGACTTGGGTTAATGTATTGCGAAACGCTTACGTTTAACGCATACGTTAAACTTAATCTTTAAACCGAACACCATTTTACACCCAAGGTCGTTTCACCCTGATCAATCGTTTGAAAACTTATCGCCTTTAATTCCAAACTAACATGATTAATTTATTTAATTTTTCTGCAATGGCGCTGTACCTTGGCGCTTGGATCCTTTTGCTCCGAGAACTTTCCAACCAGAAAAAATCTGTCTCACGCCCCTTTGAAATCATGTTTACCTATCTTGCTGTTATTGCCCACGGGTTAACGCTCGCACCCCCGATTCTTCTTGCGGAAACACCTAATTTGGCGCTAGGCACAACACTTTCTCTGATTGTATTTCTAATTGTCACTTTGTTTCTTATTGTTCGCTACTTTCAGCCTATTTATTCGCTGGGATTGCTTGTTTTACCTATCGCATTCAGCGCCGTCGCCATTGGTTGGTGGATACCGGGTCCGACGTACCTATCCCAACTCGGTGGTGCGGCAGGACTCATGCATGTCACTGGCGCGGGACTTGCCTACGCCCTTTTAAGTCTCGCGCTAGCACAAGCGCTCTTGTTGGGTTTTCAGGATAAGCGACTGAAGCAAAAACAATCCTTAAGCCTCGATATGGCGTTTCCCCCAATCCAGACGATGGAAGTCACCTTATTTCAAATGGTTTATTCTGGCTTTGGCCTCTTAACCCTTACTTTGATCAGTGGCGTTTTATCTTCTAATGACATGTTTGGCGAAAGTTTTTTGTTTAACCACCACACTGTACTCGCCCTGCTTGCCTGGATCAGTCTTTTAGGGCTTGTGTTGGGAAGAATATGCCTCGGTTGGCGAGGCCGGATTGCGATCATATGGACGGGCCTGGGATTCACCCTTCTGGCACTGGGTTATTTTGGCTCCCGATTTGTTCTTGAAATTATTCTTTAACGCTAGATCCCAAGACGATCCAAAAATCCATACCACCCTACAGAAGCGGACAGGAACCATGGGTTACCGTAGTAGCCGGGGCGGGTTCGAAAAGGTAAGTCAGAAAGCACCGTGCGTCCCGCTTCTTGCCCCATGATTTGCTGACCCAGTCTTGTGCCGAAATAAGTGGAAAGCGCAACACCTGATCCACAATACCCCATTGAGTACCAAATACCGTCATGTCGCCCAATATGCGGCATGTGCTGGAACGTCCAACCGACAAATCCCATCCAGGAGTGGCTGATTTTCGCTGTTCGCAGCTGTGGGAAAATCGCAGTCATGTGTCTGTGGAGTCGGGGCGCGCTAATCCGAGGATCAGTCTCGTTGAGAGATACCCGGCCGCCAAATATTATTCGCCTGCCATCGGGAGACAATCGAAAATAAACAACAATGCGGCGGGAATCCACCACCATGCGATCTCGGGGTATCAGCGATCGGGCGACATCGTCACCAAGGTCTTCTGTCGCGATCATATAACTCCCGATCGAAAAAACCCGTCGATGGAGCCAAGGTGTTAATCGGGATGTATAGCCATTTGTTGCGACCACAACCTCGGCAGCATGTACCGCACCACGTGACGTCTGAATATCGAAACCTGCACCCTTTGACCGCTTCAAAACCCCAAGCGCTTCAGTGAAGCCCTCCACTATGACCCCCGCTTCCCGCACTTTCCCGAGAACGCCTCGATGGTAGGCTGCAGGATCCACAGAAGCAAACTGCGTTTGAACAATTCCGCCGTGATAAAAATCCGAACTTATCTCTTCACGTTGATCCTCTCGTTGCACTAACTGCGCATCGACTTCCAAGCCTTTCTGCTGCGCGTTGATCTTACGTTTAAGTTTTTCAAAATGCCTGGGAGAGTGCGCGCCGTAAAATCGCCCACACACCCGATAATCACAATCGATTCCTTCCTCCTGTATGAAATCACCAATCGAGCTAATCGCCCGAAGCCCTTCGCGGTGGGCCTCGAAAGCCGTGTGCGACCCATGATCTTTTGCGAGCGCGTCGAAATCAGGCTTGATTCCCGTCGAGATTTGTCCACCGTTTCTGGAACTGCACCCCCAGCCCGGCTCGTTTGCATCAATCACCAGTGTCGATTTTCCGCCGCGCGCCGTCTGCAATGCAGCGCAAAGCCCTGTGTAGCCTGAACCAATAATCAGGACATCAACATTCTTAGGCAACGGTGCAGGATCAGGGTTGTCCAGAGGCGAACGATCCCACCAAAAAGGTCGATCCTTAAAATCATGCGAAAAAAGATCATCTGTAGATTTCGGCATTCACAATCTCATTTTATTTTAATAAGGTCATTTGCCTTAAAGCCATTCGCTCACCTGATAGTTCGCGTTTGAGAGCCAATCAGGATTGATATCGACGCCCCACCCGGGTGCCTCGCTCACGGTAATATGACCCGCATCAATCTCGTACGGCGATTTTACAAAAAGGCCTTCTTGCCACGGGTAATAATCGGCACCTTCAATTGAAAATTCCAGATACTTACCCGCATTAGGGATAGCTCTAAGAAGATGCATCGTAAATAAGGTGACCATTGACAGGTTTGCACAGTGGGGCGTGCAAGGTAAATTTCTTGCTGCCGCCATCTCTGCGACCTGCATTGCCCGCAATATTCCACCGACGTAGCAAACATCGGGCTGCACAATATTCACCGCCCCCATCGAAATCATTCGTTTCCAAGTAGGGAGTTCGCAATCCTGCTCACCACCTGTCACTGCGAGCGTAAGCGCTTGGGTAACTTCACGGGTTTGCTCGAGTTCCCAGTACGGGCAGGGCTCTTCAAAGTGCTCAACCCCGTTGTCTTCCAGTCGGTAGCCAACCTCGATCGCACGTTGAGGGCTAAAGCCACTGTTGGCATCCACAAGAAGAGATACATGATCGCCAAGTGTGCGCCTTATTTGGGGGACAATTGCCTCAGTTCGACCTGGCCATTCATCAACGTCGCGCCCGCACTCCGCACCCACCCGAAATTTGAAGGCATCGTAACCCAGTTCTTCTTGAAGCTTTTTAAATCTCAGCGCTTCATCGTCAGGTGTGATGTCACGACGCATGCTTGAAGCATAGACCCGAAGATCTCCAGGCGTGCCGCCAAGCAATTCACAAACACTTTTTTCTTCAACACGACCTTTTCGATCCCAGAGAGCCGTCTCAAGACCGCCTAGTGCGCGGCGGAGATAAGAGCCTGGAAACTTATGTTCTTTCTGAGGGATATCGTCAACAAGACTTTGGATCTCGTCGGGGGACTGTCCAAGCGCCCAAGGCGCCACCTGGCGGTGAAGCACCTGGGCACTGATGTCTGCATTGTAAGGCGCGACCTGGCCCCAGCCGAAACTCTCGTCCTCGCAAGTCACCCGCACAAAGGAGACGTACTCCTGACTAAAAGTTTCGATCCGGGCAATAGAGGGATAATGCGAACTGACTGGCACGTTATCGCTCCATTTTGATAGTGTTATTTTTTGACTGTACTTTAAAATCAAGGATTCTCATATTTTCTTTCTCGCGCAACTTGGGTCATTTATCTAGGCCATGCCAGTTTCGAGCCTAATCGTAACATCTCATTTCAATTGATCGATACACACCGCGATGACCGAATACTTTTATCGTCGTAGTCTTTAAATTTTTATCGAACCACCCCTGTAACACCAACCAACATGAATACAGTCTCGCGAAGTTCTCCCCAACAGCAAGTTGCCGGCGTCTTGATCCTGCTTATGATTTTTTCATCTGTGCTTGGGGCATCGGGACTTCAGGACTTCCTCTGGATATCAGGAATCAGCGCGTTGGTCGCGCTCATTCTTTTATGGCCCCGAATGAGTCGCACTCAGCACATTCAATGCGGGATATTTTTTGGTGTGGGTTTCCTCGGTTTAGGCCTCGCCTGGGTAAACGGCTATCGTGAAATCCCCATTCAAAGATTCATCACCCAAAATCATCTATTAATTAGCTTGCTTTCAGCCGTGAGCTTTCTAAGATTGATTACAGATACTCGCCTAGAGACGCCTGAAGTCATTAAAACGGGGAGCAAGGCATTCTGGCAAACGATTGGCGGTGTTCACCTTTTTGCGTCAGTAATTAATATATCGGCATTTATTATCTTCGGCGATGCGCTAAAAAAAAATGGGCGCCTCGATCGAACAACCGCTACCTCGATTCAACGAGGGTTTGCACTCGCTGCACTCTGGTCCCCGTTTTTTGCAGCAATGGGAACCTGTCTGCTTTATGCCCCGGGGTCAAAATGGACTCATTTACTTCCACTATCTATTCCCATTACCGTGCTGGGCCTTACGATTACCTGGGCGGAACACCGCTTCAGAAAAAACGGAAACTTGGATCTTTTTAAAGGATATCCAGTTAATTTTCACGCACTGTGGGTTCCCTCACTGATGGTGGTTTGCGTTCTTATCGCGCACAACATCCTGCCCCAAATATCGGTCCTGGTGCTTGTATCGGCATTATCGATCAGCATCACAACCGTCGTGCTTATCGCTAAACGACACCTTCTTCCCGCGTTGAAAACGATCCAAGATTTCAGTCAGAACCGACTGCCTGATATCTATGGCGAACTGGCCCTTTTTTTCAGCACCGGCGTTATGGCGACAGGAATTACGGTCTTCATTGGACAGGCACCGCTTACATTTGGCATTGAAGCGTTCACGCCTGCTATTGCCGTAATTGTGATGGGCGTTCTATTGCTTCTAGCGTTTATTGGCGTCCATGCGATTGTGAGCATTGTCGCAGCTTCTGCGATTCTGCTACCGCTTAATCCAGATCCACTCATGCTCGCGCTGATATTTTTGGTCACGTGGTCCGTAGGATCGACCGGGGGACCCATTTCTGGATTAAACCTCGCGATGCAAGGGCGATACGGTATCACCGCTTTTCAGTGCTTCGCCTGGAACATTATCTACACGCTAATCATCTTCATCGGCTCCAGCATCTTGATATTGACGATTTTTTAACCTGCTAACCAAGGTTATTCTGGAGAGAGATACCATCGATATTCAAGCGGCGTGAATTCTTGGGAAAACGCATCCAATTCCGTTTGTTTGCATTCTTTATAAAGTCGGGAATACGACTCCCCTAAATAACCCGACAAAGAATCGCCCTTGGAAAATTGATCCAATGCAGCTTGCCAGGTAAAGGGCATTTGAGAATCAAGTTCAGCACCCGCATTATCCGCTCGCGGTTCTGGCGGCGTAATTTCATTAATCAACCCATGATGAACACCCGCGAGTACAGCCGCTAGTGCCAGATATGGATTTGCGTCAGCTCCTGCAACCCGATGCTCAATGCGCTTCGATTCGGGCGAACCCGCGGGAACCCGCAGGGCAACCGAGCGGTTGTTGTATCCCCAGGTGGCTGCCGTGGGTACATAGAGATTTGGCGCAAAACGACGAAATGAATTCACATTCGGCGCGAAAATAGCCATCGATTCTGGCAACAACTCAAGAGCGCCTGCAACGGCATGCCGAAGCTGATCGTTACACTCTTCTGATCCATCATTGAAGATATTCTTACCATCGCCATCCAGTATGCTCACGTGAACATGAAGTCCATTGCCCGCGCCGTCGGGATACGGTTTTGCCATAAAGCTGGCGACTGCACCATGCTTTCTCGCAATTCCTTTAATAACGCGCTGCAAAAGAATGGCATCGTCAGCAGCCTTTAGCGGATCGTCAACATGGTTAAGATTGATCTCATATTGGCCCACTGCATACTCAGCAGTTGTGGCCCCGACCGGAATATCCTGAACTCGACAGATCGTCTCGACCTCGCTCAGAAACCCCGTAAAACCGTCCAGATCGGCGAGGCTATAAACCTGTGTTGCAGTTGCCTGCCGGCCCGTCTCTGGCAGCACCGGTGGCGTCGGCTGATTCGTCTCGGCGCTTGACGCATCCAGTAAATAGAACTCCAATTCAAGCGCAACAACAGGGTTGAGGCCAGATGCATGAAAACGCTCGACCACTTTTTTTAAAACGTGCCGCGGATCGACTTCGCAGGGAGAGCTGTCGAGCTCATAAAGGCATCCCATCACCTGAGCAGCCCCTGGTCCTGCCCATGGTGTCGGTTTGAGCGACCCTAATACCGGCCAAATCTGGACGTCAGGGTCTCCATCAGAAAATCCTCGACCCCCCGCATCAGTACAATTGCCATTCACATCTAATAAGTATATCGAGCTGGGTATTTGTAAGCCTTCGGTATAGAGCTTATCGAATTGATCACGACTAATCCGTTTTCCGCGGATGATGTTACATAGATCCGGGAGGAGCACATCAACATATTCGCAGTCTGGGTGGGATTGCAAAAATGCTTCAAACTCGGCCTTTAGTTCTGACTGGTGTTGCATAACTTAATTCAGTTTGTTTAAGCCAGTATCATATCGTTCTGAAAGCTGGCGTCCATGGGTCTCTTTGGAGAGTGAGATACTAATTACTGAAATAACCAACCAGATCAACATCAACGAGAATCCAAGCCGGTAGCTCTCATATCCATACGTCCGTAGCCCGCTCGCATCGAATCCCCCTTGCCACAACTTATCCAGCAACCAGCCGATGAGCGGTTGCAGGATCATTGGTCCGCACATCACACCCATATTCACCACGCCTGATACCGTCCCGGAAAGACTGATCGGCACCGATTCTTTAGCTTGGGTAAACCCAAGAATCATCCCGCCCGAAAAAAATCCTGCGCCCAACAAAGAAACGACCAGTGCCCATAAAGGCAGTCCGGGCATCAGAATAACTAGAGACCAGCATCCGAGCGCGAGAAGTGCCCCGCTGAGATAGAGGATACGCCTGTTTTTCAATCTCTCGGAAAAAAGTCCGAACAGGGGCCCGCTGAAGGCCCACGACAACATAATCCCTGAACATAGCATAGCGGCTATGTTTGTTGGCAACTGGTAGACATCTGTTAAAAACGGCATACCCCAGAGTCCAGAGAATGCGAGAACTGAGCCCACAATACCACCGGGCGCGAGCGCCAAGAGCCATGTATTGCGATACGCAAACACAGATTTCAAATTTTGCAGCTCGCCCGCCCTGCGGGAGGTTGAACGACCTTGTTCAACATAGGACGCAAAACCCTTTTCGGTCGGATCATCTCTAACGATAAACCAAACGGCTAAGGCGAGAAAAAGCCCAATCGCAGAAACCACGAGCGTTACAACGCGCCAGCCAACCGCGTCACTGGCTAAATGAAGCGGCACGCCAGCGAAAACGGCACCCATCATTCCCGCAACCAATAACAGGCCAGCAGCAAGCGAGAATTGCTCCGTCGGCAGCCAATGTGTTGCGAGTTTAAGTGTGCAAACAAATCCTACCGCCACCGAGCCTCCGATTAAAAACCTTCCAAGACCTGCCCAGAATAAAGATGGTGCGAGTGCAAAAAGTATCGCGCCCAGCGTGCTGATAAATATTCCGCCTATCAGCAGACGACGCGGTCCTACCCGATCCGCGATCAGGCCGGTCGGAATCTGCATCGCCACATAAGAATAAAAATAAAGAGCAGATAGACTGCCTAAGGATGTTGCATTTAACCCAAAATCGACACTCAGTTCCCGATGCAAAACGGCAGGCGCGACCCGATGGAAAAATCCTAACAAAAATAAGCCGGCACCCAGACCCCACACGGACCACGCCAGCGCCGCGGGAGGGGAGTTTCTGGGAATACTCATATTAGGGATTTCATTAGAAGAATCGCCTTTAAATCTCGTTGATTTTTCACTTCAGATTATCGTTAGATATCGACTACAATCGAGTATTATGTCTCTTGCACGCCGACTTTAGTTTTATTGTTTTTGCTCATCTAATATTCATGAACCCTATTTCAATTCGTCGTCTCACGAGATGAAAATGCCTTTACAGATCGATTCTTAAATGAAACCCTATTCTGCGTGGAAAGTGTTCCTGAATGGCATGAACGGTCAAAAAGGATGGACGCGTGCCTGGCGAGACCCTGAGCCTAAAAAGGAATATGACGTCATCATCGTTGGCGCAGGCCTCCACGGACTCGCCACCGCATACTACCTCGCAAAAAACCACGGTGTCACGAATATCGCGGTCGTGGAAAAAGGCTGGCTTGGCGGGGGAAACGGAGGAAGAAACACCACGATTGTCAGATCAAATTATATGATGCCCGGAAATCGGGAGTTCTATGAGCACTCACTCAAGCTCTGGGAAAATCTGAGTCACGATCTAAATTACAACGTAATGTTCAGTCAGCGCGCTCATGTCAGTCTGCTGCACAGCCCTGCAGCAAGAGATGCCGCTGCACGTCGGTATAACACGATGCGATTAACAGGTGCGGACGGTGAGCTGTGGGATCTTCCCACCCTTAAGCGGAACATTCCACACCTCAATTTTGATGCTGATGCTCGCTTCCCAATTACCGGCGCGATGGTTCAACCTCGAGCAGGCACGGCTCGTCATGATGCGGTAGCGTGGGGTTACGCGCGGGGTGCAGATCAATATGGCGTTGATATTCTGCAGAATCGAGAAGTGATTGCCGTCCATCGGGACAGTGGGAAAATCACCGGTGTCGAGACAACCCGAGGTCTTATCAAGGCGAAAAAAGTGGGATTCGCTGTCGCGGGCAATACCTCCCGACTCTGGCGAATGACAGATCTGGGTCAGTTACCCATAGAGTCTCACAAGCTTCAAGCATTTGTCTCAGAGCCTCTCAAACCCCTACTTGATCATGTGGTCGTTTTTGGAGTGGGTGGCGCTCATTTCTATATCTCCCAGTCTGACAAGGGCGGAATGGTTTTTGGAGGCGACCTGGACTGGTATAAGTCGTATGCTCAACGCGGCAACCTTCCCATTGTTCAGGATGTGGCCGAATGCGCGACGTCAGTACTGCCCTGTCTTGGCCGTGTGCGCCTGCTTCGCCACTGGTCAGGCGTAATGGATATGTCAATGGATGGATCTGCATTCATCTGCAAAACGCCAATTAACAATCTCTACCTTAATGCAGGGTGGAACTATGGCGGGTTCAAAGCAAGTCCCGCATCCGGATGGTTCTTCGCGGACCTCATCGCGAATGACCGACCCGACCCTGTAATACAAAACTTTACGCTAGACAGATTCTCCCGAGGTATTAATATCGATGAGCGGGGTGCGGGACCCGATCCAAAACTTCATGGCTGAATAATCTGATGCTCCGAATACAGTGCCCCTTTTGCGGTCTTCGTGACCATAGCGAGTTCAGTTATGGCAGCGATGCCTCGGTTGAATATCCGCCGCTCGATGGCTCTCAAGAGGCGTGGCATGACGCCGTATTCCAAAGAGAAAATATCGATGGTGTCCAATTGGAAACTTGGCAACATACATTAGGGTGTCGAATGTGGATTGTCGTGGAACGCAACACACGGACGCATGACATCCTCTCTGTTCGACCCGCCCACGACGGAATGGCTCAAGCGCTCAACACGTCTCTAATTACCGAGCCTGACCAATGAATACGCGTAGATTACCCACCGGCGGACAAATTAATCGCGCCAAACCATTAGAGTTTGAGTGGGACGGCAAACCCCTGGCGGGATATGAGGGTGACAGTCTCGCATCTGCTTTATTGGCAAGTGATGAAACCATTCTCGGTCGCAGCTTCAAATATCACCGCCCGCGTGGACTGATGTCGGCCGGCGTCGAAGAATCAGGCGCAATCGTGACTATTGGTACTGGAGCCCGAAGAGACGCAAATGTTAAAGCAACCTCCCAGGCACTGTACGACGGCCTAGTTGCAAAAGGACAAAATGCCTGGCCCAGCGTTCGAAACGATTTTGGCGCCGTTAATAGCCTCTTCGGCCGGTTCTTTAGCGCCGGTTTTTACTACAAAACTTTCATGGGGCTGCCGCCGTTTGAGTGGGGCAAGGGAACTGGCGCATGGATGTGGTACGAAAAAATAATTCGAAAGGCGGCCGGCATGGGGACAGCATCGCGAGAAGCTGATCCCGATGCCTACGAGCATGCAAATGGCTACTGCGATATCTTAGTTGTTGGCAGTGGGCCGGCAGGACGCGCCGCCGCACTCTCGGCGGCGCAATCCGGCTGTGATGTGGTCCTTGTTGAGCAAGACTTTGCACTGGGAGGTGAAAGCCTGTCCCGAGTCGAGGAAGCTGACACGCTCTCGCAAGAGTTAGCGGCACTTCGCGCTGCCGGCGTACGACTAATGGAAAATACTACTGCCTTCGGCTTATATGATGGTGGTGTTGCGGGCTTGCTCGAGCGGGTAACCGATCATCTTTCAGCGCCACCGCAGTGGATGCCGAGACAACGATTCTGGACAATGCGGTCCAGATTCACAGTCATTGCATCGGGCGCCCTGGAGCGTCATCTTGCGTTCGGCAATAATGACCGACCAGGGATCATGACCGCAAACGCAGCAAAAATTTATCTCAATCGATATGGAATACTCACGGGTGAGAATATCGTCATCGCCACCAATAACGACTCAGCTTATCTAACAGCATCGAGCCTTTCGAATGCCGGAGCCTGCGTGACATTGCTCGATTCTCGCGAGCAAATCTTGAACTCATCACAATCAGGAGTGCAATCAACCGGCGTCGACGTGAAGTCCGGCATGTCCATCCTAAATGCAAAAGGATCCAAGGGCGTTTATTCAATTGACCTTGCAGAAAAATCTCCTGACGGATGGCGAGCCAAAAATCAAATGGCATGCGACCTTCTCTTGATTTCAGGCGGCTGGTCGCCGGTCGTTAATCTTTTATCGCACCGCGGGCTAAAGCCCGTCTGGGACAGCGTTAACGCGTGCTTTATTGCACCTGATCATCATGAACCTATTGCAATGGCAGGCAGTGCAGCTGGAATTTGGGATCACGCCGGCTGTGTTCAGTCTGGCGAGAAGGCGGCAGATCACGCTGTAGCCCATCTGCATGGCCAGCGAGCTGAAACATCCAATAAATCCGGAGGATGGCAAACACCCATTGAGGGGCTGTATGAGATTTCGGTATCCGGACACCAACACAAGTCTTTTGTGGATCCTCAGCACGACGTCACTGCCGATGATATTCGACTCGCACATCAAGAGGGATTTGTATCTGTCGAGCATCTAAAACGATACACCACGCTGGGTATGGCAACTGATCAGGGTAAAATGGGAAATGTCATTGGGCTTGCGCTCATGGCGGAAGCGCTTGGAAAAGAAATTCCCGAAGTCGGCACCACCACATTCCGACCCCCCTATACCCCAATTAGTATCGGCGCACTTAAGGGGCGTAATGTGGGCTCCCATTTTCGAGCATTGCGTAGAACGCCATTGCACGATTGGAATTTAAATGCGGGCGGCACAATGACGATGGCCGGGTTATGGCACCGTCCTTGGTACTTCGCCCAACCTGGCGAAGGAATCGGTGAAGCTTATGTTCGTGAAACTGAAACCGTCCGCAGAACGGTTGGTGTATGCGACGTTACGTCACTCGGAAAAATTGCGGTTCAAGGACCAGATGCGACTGAATTTCTAAACCGGGTCTATACCAACCCGTTTGCAAAACTCGCCGTCGGTAAAGCGCGTTACGGCATCATGCTAAGAGACGATGGATTTGTCATGGATGACGGAACCACCTGGCGCCTTGCTGAAAACAACTACTTCATGACGACCACGACAGCTCACGCAGCGAAGGTGATGACTTTTCTTGAAGAACTCTTGCAAACTCGTTGGCAGGATCTTCGTGTTCACCTAACCTCGGTCTCAGAGCAATGGGCAGGTATTGCCGTAGCAGGACCACAATCCCGTGAAGTGATCACCGAGTGCGCTGCAGATCCTCGCGAGGTTACGGACCGCGCCCTGCCTTTCATGGGCGTTATTGAAACGACTCTAAAAGGTAACATCCCTGTAAGGATTGCCCGAATCAGTTTTTCGGGCGAACGCGCTTTTGAGATTTACACACCCTCTGACTATGGTCCGGCGGCAATGGACATGATTTGGAGCGCCGCAAGAGTCCGCAAAGGCTGTCTTTATGGACTCGAAGCGCTAGGCGCCCTTCGTATCGAAAAAGGTCATGTCACCGGCGCCGAACTAGACGGTCGCGTGACCATTGAAGATGCCGGTTTGGGTCGAATGGCATCAGACAAAAAATCTTATATTGGCAGCGTCCTTAAAAACCGTCCTGAACTCTTAAAAGACGACCGTCCTCGCCTTGTTGGGATATTCCCAAAAGACCGCAGAGAAATCTTTAACGCGGGATCGATTCTCTGCCAGAATGGCAACGTTTCTGGTTATGGGAACGGCTGGGTGACCGCAGTCACTCACTCTCCTGCCCTCGGCCATTGGATTGGGCTCGGATTTATCGAAGGGGGGCATTCGAATTGGATTGACCGCGAGGTCGTTTGTGCCGATCCGCTTCGAAAAGGAAATACGCCTGTCGAAATCGTCTCCCCACATATGTTTGATCCATCCGGAGAACGCATGTATGGCTAATCGTTGCTCCGCGCTTGCGGCTTATTACCCGACCGGACTCCATGGTCGACCTGGAGAGCCCGGGGTGAAACTACAAGAAATTCCCGATCTTAGCCTTTGGCAAATTGCCGGATGGCCGGACACGATGGAATTGATCCATTTGGCAATCACCGACGGTATGAACTCAGATCGGTTGCCCGCTGGGCGAGCACTCGCAGGATCAAAAGGCGTTGCCTTTCAAGTGGAACCTCTAAAGTTTTGGTTATTAGCAGAGGCGCCACCCGTTTTTAAGGAAGCCCACGGGGTTATCCTTGACCTATCGCACTCGCGGACGCAGATCCGGATATCGGGTCCGGAAGCCCAAACCTGCTTAAGCCGGCTTCTCCCTCTCGACCTTCGAGATCACAGTTTCCCCCAAAACGCCGTGGCGTCTAGCGGTATCCATCATGTCGGAATAACGCTTTGGAGGAGTGAGCTCGGGTTTGAGCTGTTTATCCCAAGAGGATTTGCACGGTCTATCTGGGAATTGCTTCTCGAAACTGCTGAACAATTTGGATCCGAAGTCATCTAACCCAAAACTGAAAAACTGCTCTCCGGATTTATCCGTCGCATCCGAGACATTTCTCCAGTATCAAGATTGTATTCAATATGTTCCAGCGAAAACTGAAATGGACTTATGTCGTGATTATTACCGGCTTCACAGTAATCGATTAACCCTGCCATTAATCTTCCCGCTGCCGGCGCGTTCTTGAACTGATTACCGCTGCTCCCGCATGCCATATAAAACCCATCAATTATTGATCGATCATAGATAGGCATCCAATCTTCGGTAACATCATAAAGGTCGACCACCCCGCGCATACGTGACGGAAACTCCAAACCGCCCATCCGTTGAGCCAAACGAAGCGCTTGTGTCATTGCCTGATTCGAAAAATTTCGATCAAAACTATCAGCGTTGTCGATCCATTGATGTGAATCACATGGCGGATCTTCGCTTCCGACCAAGACGAAATTCCCGTTCTCGGGTCTACAATAGACTCCGATATCACTGTCAGAGACGACTAAGCCTGCTTTTTCGAAATCGAGGCCCGCGGGAGCTGGAACATGAGCCACCTCCTGCCGCAGCGCCCGAGTTGTGATGCACATGTCGACATCCGCGCCAGCTAATTTATTCAACTCCGAGGAATGAGGTCCACCCACGTTCACTACGACAGGTGCTGCGATCTCAGTGCCATCATCCAAAACGACACCTTTGACTCGTCCATTTTCAGAGGGTATTTTAATAACTCGACGATTAAATATAAATTCGCACCCCGCATTTTCAGCGGCGTCCTTTATGTTTTGAGTCGCTAACTGCGGATCTGATATAAAACCCGCAGTGGGGAAAAATGCAGCACCTCTAACTTCGCCCGAAGTCGCCTCACCAAAATGCGGATCATCGACTGTTTTTGCCGGAGCGAAACATCGAAGATCATAATTAGGTAATCGACTCAGTATGTCTTGTGGCGTCCAATCTTCAAAAGGAATTGACAATTCCTTTACATTAGCGAGAACCTTCTCAAGGTGATTATTGGATTCTGTTTTCATTACCAAACATCCAGTTTGGCAAAATCTCGCAAAACTCTCCTCTTTTGATTCACCAAGGTCTAGATATTCCGCCCAATGGAGCCAATCAAAAAATCCATCGTACGCAAACGCAGTCCCCGCGACAGTGGAGTAATGAACCCGGATGATTGCGCATGAACTGGACGTCGATCCATAGCCCGCTGACGGGAGTTTGTCGACACAGATCACCGCTCGCCCCTGTTTTGAAAGCTCATAAGCTGTCGCCGCACCGATAACGCCTGCTCCAATCACGACTGCATCTGCATTGACCTGTCTAGTCATTAGCAAGCCTCCATTTAATTCACTGAATCTCCCGATTTAAATCCATCCGCGCTCTCAATTCGCGACTCGACCCAAGGTCGTGATCACGCCCGTCAGGTAGTTGTGATACTTAAAATAGCCCATCGGCGTGCCTAAATAGCCATCCACTCGCCAAGCATTGTCGACTGCGATGTCGACCTGAGAGAAGTTCTCGCTGTCATAACGAGGGTCATAGGCGGCATGAGTATGATACGAGGCCATCGCATACCCATTGGGCACATCATCGGGCGATCCAATGTTGACGCTATCTACGGTCCCCTTTATTGGCTCAGTCGCGCTAAATGTTGCGTCCGCGTTCTGGTAAACCCACCCGCCGTATTCCAGATTCTGCGCTACCGATGTTGGATTAATTTTATTCAATACATCTTCGGCAGCGTCGTGTTGTTTGGTAAACCGAATTTGCGTGTCTGCCTTGTCACTGCCTGAAGACGCTACTAACGCGACACCGACAGCAGAAGCCGCGAGAATTGCGGTACTCATCGTACCTAATCCAGATGAGCCCCCTTCTGTACCCCACATCTCATCTGGACGACCAAAACTTCCGTTGTAGGAAAACAACCACCGCTGATAGTTTCCTTCCCGAAACCGCTCGCTTGAACCACTCTGGAATTCCAGAGCAACTCGATGCTTTCGGTTTATAGGCATCTGCCATTTGATCAATCCAGATTCTGTTCCATCATCCGCGTGGATGTATCGGGCGTTCAAATCGACCCCAGATAATGCAAAGCCCCCGCCAACTGCGTGTGCAGCAACGTTTTCGCCAACTTCCACTCGAAAAATCTGAACGTTTGAATGTGTCGTTTGCGCGCCCGCAAACCAATTGATTCGATCCTCAACATCGCCAGCCTCTATCTGCGCCACACCAACTGCAAAATGAGCGCTCTGTCCTTGGGAAAACTGAAAGGTGGCTCCTGAATAATGAGCAGATCTCGAATAATCCGAGTGAAAAAGCCGGGCATCCCGTGCGTTGAAAGAAAATGCATTGGATAGATCCGAAAGTCCGTCAGTATTACCGAAAAAGCCACTGATTCCTGCATCAGGCCCAGCCAGGCCAGACAGGAAAAACTGGCTACCTTGCGAAAACGCCGCTACCGATTGGAATCCAAGCCGGTCCTGCTCACTTGAAAAATTAATCCAGAGTGGGTCGGAGTTTGCCCCAGATTGACCAAGAACTGGGATAATGCCGCTCACCGGCAGACCTAGAAGCAAAAGAAACACTGCAGCCGTATCTGACGTTTTCATCTAAATTTTCTCATCACTTTAATCCTCGAAAGACTACTTCAACACAAGCATCTTGCCAATAGATTTTCCAAATCAATACATCATCGCCGCTTTCGCTATCTTCGGCCCAGACTAAATTATGAAAACCCGAGAACTCCTTTTGGCCCTACTGGTTCCCCTCACTTGGGCTCTGGGGTTCACCGTAGCCAAAGCTGCTCTCGATGAGTTTCCACCCCTATTACTAATGAGCATGCGATTCTTTATCGCGGGTCTTATTTTAGTCTGGTTTGTTCCGATTCCTCGACACTGTTTGAAGGATCTTTTTTGGATCTCTCTAGTGGGGTCAACCCTCCAATACGGCCTCACTTTTACTGGCTTATCAATGATCGATGCATCCCTTGGGGGAATAGTTGTTCAACTAGAAGTGCCTTTTAGCGTGCTCTTGGCTGTCATTTTTTTTAGAGAACGTCCCGGGTTGCTAAGAATTATCGGAATGACAATCTCATTTCTTGGCATTGCTCTCATTGCCGGAAGACCGAGTCTCAGTGGTCATTTAGAAGGCATTCTTCTGACCGCCAGTGGCGCTTTAGTATGGGCAGTTGGCCAAATTATGTATAAGCGGATCAGTTCACAAATCGATGGTTTGACCGGCATTGCCTGGATTGGCGTTATCGCAGCACCTCAGATGTTGATTGGATCGATGATTTTTGAAACCGGGCAAGTCGATGCACTAATGAATGCCTCGTGGGTTGGCTGGACCAGTGTTGTCTATCTCGGATTAATAATGACCGTGGTCGGCTACGGCATCTGGTTTACTGTGCTTGCCCGAAACCCTGTGTCACATATAATGCCCGTTTTATTAGTGCTTCCCGTCTTTACTGTTCTGTTTTCAGTGTTACTCCTCGGTGAAAAACCCTCTTTAGAAATACTTCTAGGTGGCGTTACGATATTAGCCGGCGTAAGTCTTATTGTATTTTCCAAATCGAACACGCGCCCCACTTAGCTCTGATTTAATCATCGACCGATGACCCCCTCGCCTGTAGAACTCAACGTCTGGAAAATTCAACTGTCAAAAGTTGAAGATCAACTAGACCGTTATAAAACATATCTCAATCAAGATGAGCTCGCTCGAGCCAATCGTTTTCTATTTGATCGGGATCGAATTCGTTTTGTGATTTGTCGAGGGGTCATGAGAGTTCTGCTTGCAGAGCGATTAAACACTAACCCGACGCTGATTAAATTTGACTACGGCGATAAAGGCAAACCACGTTTAACTAATAGCGCTGTCGAATTTAATTTATCGCATGCCAAAGACTGGGCCTATTTTGGAATCAATGATTCAATACCGCTGGGTATTGATCTCGAATTCATGCGTCCGCCTGCTGATCATGGATGGATTGATATTGCCAAACGGTTCTTTGCACCTGCAGAATTTAAAATTCTAAGCGCCCTGCCTGTCGATATCCAAGCCGAGGCTTTCTTCTGTTGTTGGACCCAAAAAGAAGCGTATATCAAACTACACGGCATTGGCCTATCTTTACCATTGGATCAATTTACGGTAAACGTCGATCCAACCTCTCCTGCACAACTGCTAACGACAACATGGAATCCGCTGGATCTTGGACAAACCCGCCTTTATCACCTAGAAGCTCCGCGCTCCTATCGAGCATCAGTCGCGTTAAGATCGGTCACCCCGATCAACATCACTTACCACCAATTTATTAATCGCTGATCATTATTAAATCTCGTCGCGCGTCACAAACTTAGACGGTAAAATATTTGTATGAAACATGAAAACATCCTAGGCGCTATTGGTCAGACGCCTGTTGTGAAACTGAATCATTTTGATCCTGGTTTTGCACGCTCTCTTTGGGTAAAACTCGAGAGTTTCAACCCGGGCGGCTCGGTTAAAGACCGGCCCGCACTAAACATGATCGAAGACGCTGAAGCTCGAGGCGTCTTAAAGACTGGTGACACTATTGTTGAGCCAACGTCTGGCAATACCGGCATCGGACTTGCGATGGTCGCCGCGGTCAAAGGCTATCCGGCTGTCTTTGTAATGTCGGCAGATATGAGTGAAGAGCGCAAATCAATTCTTCTAGCCTATGGCGCGACGGTTGTGCTCACCCCTGCAGAAAAGGGGACCGTTGGCGCAATTGAAGAGGCGAGACGCCTGGAGAAAGAGCATGGTTACTTCTTTGTCGGTCAACATTTTAATCCCGCAAACCCTCTATCTCATGAAACCACCGCTACAGAAATTCTTGAGGATTTTGGAGTCGATCTTGGCGCGGTTATTTGTACAACGGGAACTGGCGGGACGGTGAGTGGAATCTCGCCAATTCTGCGTTCGGCGATTCCGGATATCCAGATCATTGTCACAGAGCCTGATGAATCCCCAATGCTCTCCCAGGGAATAGGAAGGAAACACCGAATCATGGGCACCACACCCAGCTTTATTCCAGACACGCTTGATCAAAATGCGTACGATTCGATCATCTCAGTCAATGCGGATGATGCAATCGGCATCACCCGCAGACTCGCCGAGGAAGAAGGTATTTTTTGCGGCATATCTTGTGGGGCGGCCATCGTCGGAATGCTTGAATATGCAAAACAGGAAGAAGCAAAAGATAAACAACTTCTAGCCATTCTTGCAGATACCGGCGAGCGTTATTTAAGCACTGAACTTTGGACTTCCATATGACCTATATCGTTCACGTTACCGCAGTCGTTGAGGGAGATCTTGAGCGTATCGAGCAATTGATCAGTGAATATCGGTATGCTTGTCTTGAGAACCAGCCCGGAATGAAGCAGTTTTTTGTTTCTCGTGTAACGGACAATCCCAACGTATTTCTCTACACCCAAATTTTTATTAGCGCAGATGCCCATCAAGCCCATATCGAAGGCAATGATCCGAAAACGTTCTTTGCACAAATGGAAGAAGAAGGCTTCCAGTTTCAGGGGCGGTGGATGGCTGGAAAAGAAATTGACTCCGCGCCTGACGGGCAATGGTTGAATTAGAACTGAGAACCCTCAGAGAGATATCATCTACTGGCGAACAATACCCGGCGCGCTTTTTCTTAAAACATACTTTTGCACTTTTCCCGTCGCTGTTTTTGGCAAATCTTCAACAAAACTGATCATCTGTGGCGTCTTGAAGTGCGCGAGTCGATCCCGAACATGGAATTTTAGACTCTCCTCGGTCGCCTCAGAGCCCTCTTTGAGTACCACGAAAGCATGCGGGCTTTCGCCCCATTTCTCGTGGGGCATTCCCACGACTGCCACTTCTTGTACGGCAGGGTGAGTCAGCAAACACCCCTCTAACTCAACCGAAGAAATATTTTCTCCACCACTGATGATTACATCCTTAAAGCGATCACGTATCTCAATATATCCATCGGGATGCACAATCGCCGCATCGCCGGAAAAAAACCAGCCGTCACGAATCGCCGCTTCAGTCGCATTTAGGTCATTGTAGTAACCGGCCATCACCACATTTCCTCTAACAGTAATCTCGCCTAAAGTCTCACCATCCGCGGAAACTTCATCGCCATTCTCATCGACCACTCGAACTTCACCCGAGCTTACCAGTTCAACACCTTGTCGGGCTTTTACTTTCGAGCGTTCCTCGATCGAGAGTTTGGAGTGCGCGGCGCGGGGCTCACATACGGTTATCAAGGGAGCAGTTTCTGTGAGTCCATAAACATGGGTTAATTCCCATCCGAGATCCTTTTCGACCAACTCGATAGTCGCAGCGGCCGGTGGTGCGCCAGCAGTAAAAAGACGCACGCCTCTCGGAGCGGTTCTCCGAATCTCTTCAGGCGCGTTCGCGATCCCAATAAGCACTGTTGGCGCTGCACAAAACATGGTTATTTCTTCCCTGACAATGAGATCGTAAATTACGGCAGGCTCAACTTTTCGAAGACAAACATGGGTCATTCCCCGAGCCGTATTAATCCAGGTAAACGTCCAGCCATTCGCATGAAACATGGGAAGTGTCCACAGGTAACGGTCTTGCGGTGTCAGGTGATGATGGGCCAAAGTTCCCATGATATTGATATAGGCATTACGATGCGTAATCATGACGCCTTTGGGCCGGGCCGTGGTTCCACTGGTGTAGTTAATTGTGATCAAATCCAACTCATCAATCTCTACAGGCGCGAATGAGGCCTCATGCTGATGAATTTGCGCCTCGTAGTCTATCCAGTTTGGCAGAGCATCTTCGAGACCTATAAATGCCTCGACTGTTTTTATTTGATCACGTAT
Source organism: Pseudomonadota bacterium (assembly GCA_018672825.1). GTDB lineage: Bacteria > Pseudomonadota > Gammaproteobacteria > Arenicellales > UBA868 > UBA868. The sequence goes on from JABHUE010000059.1 coordinate 43,970, forward strand.
ACCATCTATTGCATCATAAAAATCAGGATGTACACAAAGAACTTTTGCACCGCAGTGATTGAGAATGTACTCAAATTCCTCCGATTTAAGGCGGTAATTGATCGGCACAAGAACCGCTCCAATCTGCGGAACCGCGTAGTAAGCCTCAAGATGAGAATGTGTGTTGGGGGCAATGTACGCAACTCGATCTCCTTTCTTAACCCCCATACCTTGCAGTGCTTTTGACCACCGATCACACCGTTCAAAGAATTGCCCGTAGGTCAATCTAAGTTCCCCATCCACGACTGCCTCAGATTCTGAGTAAAGTCTTTTTGCCCGTCGCGCAAATTCCATGGGCGTTAGCGATATTTCCATATTCTCTCTCTTAAAAACCGGGTGATTTCTGATATATTTTTCTGAACCAATATCTCTAGGAGTCTAACTATGCGCGTTCTCGTCGCCAGCTTTTTTATTATCTCATCGTTAACCTTTTCGGTAGTTTCTGCTCATCAATGGGATGTGTTAGTTCCCAAACTCCAGGAGCGAATGATGCTTGCAACGACTAACGCTTGTCAAAACTGCAACCTCTCCAATGCAGAGCTTAGCTATAAACGTTTAGAGCGTGCCAACTTGTCTGGCGCTAACCTACACGATGTCAACTTCATGAGGACTAATCTGAGACAAGCCGATCTTCGATATAGCAACCTCTCTCATGCAAACTTTATCTGGGCAAATCTATCGGGTGCAGACTTACGCGGAGCAACGCTCCTCGACGCAATCATCTCCGAATCTCGCAATCTTGATGAAGCCATTTTTTGTAAGACCATCATGCCTGACGGCAGACTCAATAACTCCAATTGCTAGACAAAAAATCGAGTCAAACTCTCAATTACCTCATCTGGCCGCTCCTCAGGAAGAAAATGACCGCAATTTAGAGCCTCACCGGACACTGTTGCGGCATATTCTTTCCAGACAGAAAGCACATCGAAATTCTTATGGATAAACCCTTGATCACCCCATAACGCCAGCAACGGACACTTAATTTTGTCGCCCTGATCAACTCGATCATGATCAAGGTCAATTCCTGCAGCAGCGCGATAATCTTCACAGGTCGAATGAATTGTGCGCGGATCACTAAAGCATCGCACATATTCGCTGATCGCTTGCGGATCAAAGATTGCTTCTGGTCCACTCCATTGTCCAAGTTTCATTCGTAGATAATATTCCGGATTTGCGCCAATCATTCTCTCCGGTAGATCTTCCCCCTGAATCAAGAAAAACCAGTGGTAATAGCCGGTCGCGAAATTCTGGTCTGTATGATCGAACATATGAAGCGTCGGCACAATGTCCATAACGCAAATCCTTTTTATGCTTTTCGGATGATCCAGAGCAAGTCGATGTGCAACTCGCCCTCCCCGGTCATGACCCGCAACAAAAAATTCGTTGAAACCCAAATTTTGCATGACATCAATAATATCCTGGGCCATCGCACGCTTTGAATACATTTCATGGTTCAAACCAGCATCTGGCTTGCTACTGTCCCCGTACCCGCGGAGATCTGGACAGACTACGAAAAAATCATTGGCCAGTTGACTGGCGACCCGACTCCACATGACACCCGTCTGGGGATAGCCGTGAAGCAAAACAAGTGGCTCCCCCACTCCTGCAGATCGGACCAAAATTTCTGCGCCTGCCGTCTTTATAAATTGTCGCGTAAAGGTGTCGAGCATTTTGCTTTGGATAATCACCCCAACCCAATTACTTGTTCCGCAGAGAGTTCATCTTCTATGAGACTCATGAATTTGCAAAATCTCAAGATCGGATCACTCAACACGAATTCACGGCGACGTTTAAGTCTGCAGTTCGGCCCGCCACTCTTTGACAGGGGATGGATTCTTGTTGATGAGAATAAAAGGTTATTGCGTGTGCTTTTTAAAAAAGGCGCTATAAATACTGCTGAGAATTGTCAAAAAAGCTGCAGCGATTAGCACGGAGGCGACCGGCCGATCCAGAAAACCTAGCCATTCGAAATGCAGCATCTGCATCGCTTGGGCAAAAGTTTGTTCGCCAATTTTACCAAGAATTAGTCCAAGGACGATCCCCGCAAGTGAATATCCTGACCGGCGGAGAAAAAATCCTGCCGCGCCTGCAATAAACATGACTAATACATCGATCACAAGGCCACGAACCGCATATGCGCCTACCGTCGCAAGCAAAAGAATTAAAGGTGCGAGGAATTGAAAAGGAATACGAAGCAGATTGATAATGGTTTTCGTTTCAAGATATCCAACGAGCAGAATCGATAAATTAGCAAAGAACATTGCTGAAAATACGACCCAAACCAAATCTGGACTATTCAGAAAAACTAAAGGCCCAGGCTCCATATCATGCATTTGAAACACACCCACCATCATTGCGGTAAGCGCACCGCCTGGAAGACCCAGCGCCAATAATGGAATCATCGCTGCCCCGGTTGCAGCATTGTTTGCAGTCTCTGATGAGATCACGCCCTCAAGCTTACCTTTGCCGAATTGACTCTTATCCTTTGACCACCGGACAGCTTCGTTATATCCCATAAAGGCAGCAAGCGTAGCGCCGATCCCCGGCAACACGCCGCAGAAGAATCCAATGACAATCGAACGAATAACAGCGACTTTGTGGGCGAGCAGTTCTGCGACACTCGGAAAATCAACACTGATTTTTGGTGCTTTAAAGGATCCCGTTGCCTTTTTTTCGGCTTGAATAAAGATTTCTGAAACCGCGAAGAATCCAAGAATTGTCGGAATAAAGTGAATGCCTGCGAGCAAATAGGGCATGTTGAAATCATAACGCTCAATCCCCCCAACGGGATCCATACCGACAACCGCGATCAGCAGTCCAACCAAAATCGAAAGCCAACCTTTCCAAAGAGTCTTAGCACCCACGGTTGCTGCGACCGCGAGACCAAAAAACACCAGTGCGAAAATCTCGGGCGGGCCAAACGCGGAAATTGCCCAATTAGCAATCGGTGCGGTGGCCAGCATCATTATCACTGCTGCAACAGTGCCACCGATAGCAGAACACATCACCGCGGCGCCAACGGCTCTGCCCGCCTCGCCATTTTTGGTCATCGGATAGCCATCGAAGGCGGTTGGCGCGTTTTCAGGCGCCCCCGGGATATTAAACAAAATAGCGGTTATGGCTCCGCCATAAACCCCGGTACAGTAAATAACAGAGAACAGCATAATCCCATGCTCAGCGGATAAATGAGCGGTAAACGGTAGCAAAATTGCGGCAAGCGTAAGCATGCTTACACCAGGAATGGCGCCAAAGAGCATGCCCCCAACCACACCGCCGAAGAAGATTAAAATCCCCATCGGATCACTAAACAACGTGATCGTGCCATTGATGAAATTTGCGTAAGCGTCCATGACTGTCCCGTGTCCCGCCTTACTGAAGCAGAATAATCAGTTGATTGCTAAATTCATAAAAGGGGCTCAAGTTTCCAGTTGGCAATCCAACGTAAAGCAGGCTGACGAACATCAATAACAAGACTCCCATAATAAGAGCGATGGTTAAAGCAATCCATTGCAAGCGTCTCTCCCCCATTAACAGGGTCACTCCGATTATAAAAAGAGGCGCCATCGCATAAAAACCCATATCTTCGAGTAGCGCGGCAAAAAAGATTGGCAAGGCAAGAATGGCCCCAACATGATTACCCCGCATAAAAACCAGATAGACAACAAACAAAATCGGGGCAGTAACACCCTTAACGAGATGAACCCCCTGCTTATCAAGAGTCGTCAATAACCCAACAAAGTCCGGCGCGCGCATATATAAAAATGGAATCGCTAATAGCAGAAACGTAGATGCGTACCATGATACCGAGGAGTGCCCCGCCTTCCGAGCGGCCTCTTGCGCGCCATCATCGGTTGCGGCGCCCAGTGAGCCTGTTGGACGATCACCGGCATAGTATTGAAATAAAAGCTGGCCAAGTGCAGCGAGGGCCATTAATAAAATAAGCGTGCGAGGCCACGCGGTTGCGCCAAATTTATAAATCTCGATACTACGATCGAAATCAAATGATTCAATATAAAGAAACGCCGAGAGCAACAGCCAAAAAGCTGCCTCAACAAAATGTACGGGGCGCAGTTTTCCCATCGTTAATGGTCGCAAAAAAATCTTTTCACATTATAGAAAACGGCCGGATGCAGAGACCTGCACCCGGCCCACTCTCCAAAACCTATGGTCAATCGCAGATCTACTTAACTTCTAAGCCAAGCTCTTTATAAACCTGACGATATTGAGCAATCGTCCCTGTAATCAGTTCCTTCCCGCCAGCGGTATCCCTGTAGCTTTCAATAAGATTCATATACTTCTTCTCATTAAATGCTTGATAACTCGGCTCACAGAAACCTTTTTGGAATGCCCATTGCAACCACTCCACGCGATCTGCAGGGGCATCTTTATGAACGTAAAAACCTCTAAAGCGAAGCAACGGTTCAAAATCGAAGCCCGCATCTTTAAGACTGGGGACATCAGCAAAAACGCCCGGTCGAGAGTGCAGAAGCGTAAGGATTGGGCGGAAAGTTCCCGAGTCTAGAAATTTTCGGACATCGCCTGGCTGCTCAAACAACGCATCAACCTGTCCACCTGCTAGGGCACCATACCTTGGCGCGCCCTTATCAAATGAGATCTGCTGAATTTTCATTCCGGTCGAATCAGTCAGGTACTTCATATTGATGCGTTCCATCGAGCCCTCTTTTGAAACGTTAGCAATCGTTGCTTTTCCGTCCTGGGCTTTCACCCAGCTTACAAACGAATCCCAATCGGTGAAACGATCTTCGTTGGTTCGAATGTAGATCTGAGAAAAAGTAATCTGGGAGATTACAAGCGGAATCAGATCTTCTGCGGGATTCGGACGACCAGAATCAAGCGCGTGCGCGCTGGATGCATCATCAATATGCTCCAAAACAGTATATCCATCCGTTGGCATTGCCAAGTAGGCCGTCATGCCCACTGTGCCGGAGCCGCCCGGCTTATGATCCCGATTGATCGACACTCCCGTTAATTCGGTTACGGCTTGCGCCATTGCCTGTGCGACCTGTCCTGATCCGCCGGCAGGTCCGTAAGGGACAATCATTGCAAGCGACCGCTCTGGAAACCCGCCCGGTTTTGCCATGGTGCCCGGCAGTCCATCAGTTGCGCAAGCTGCGTAGGCACTGCTCGCGGAAAACATCGTGGCCGCCAACATTGAACCGGCTGTCATCAGAAACTTATTACGTCTCATATTTCCTCCTCCCGTTTAATTCAGACTTTTTTATTTAGATCATAAAAAATAGTATCCCACCCCTCTATAGGTGTCAAAGCATTCCGTCTGTTTACCCCGAAAACGCCCGCCAAAGCATCGTAAATCCGGATATTAATAATACGAGAAGAATAAGCCGCTGAAAGCGCTCGTCACTCATTCGCTTCCTGAGCCTCTCCCCACCGATCAGACCTACCATGACCGGAACCACCGATAATGTGGACAAAAATGCCATTCTCTGGTCAAGGATGCCAAAAAGCACCAGCATTACCGCCCAAGGCACGACGCAGGCGATATATAGAAAACTCATCGATGCAACGAACCGCTCTTTTCCAAGATCAGGGATCGATAGCAGATAAATAATAAGCATCGGTCCAAATAAAGAGGAAAGGCCCCCGATAAGGCCGCTCGCAGCTCCAAAGATAAACCCCGCCGGCTTTTCAAACGCCGGTGTCAAATGAAACTTAAATGAGGAGCCTTGAAAAAATGCCGCTGAAATTACGATCACCCCAACGACAATGAAAAGAGATCGATCGTCAATATCAGCAAGGATTGCAACACCAAAATAGGTGCCAATTAAGATGGTCAGAAAAGCTGGCCAAAAACGTGAAACCGCTGACCTAATTTGTTTTGCTTTAAAAGCTTGCCAGACATTCGCAACAACGACCGGCACCGCCATCAGGACAACGGCCATCTGTGGTGGTAACACTAAAGCCATTAAGGGCACCGTAAGTAAAGGCGTCCCTACCCCCAACGCCCCTTTAATGAGCCCACCCAAAAAAAGGGCGACTCCGCACCAGCCGACAATAAACCAGTCAGCAAACGTCATTCAAATATTCTTTTTGCAAGAAACAAAATCACTGAAGCGATCGTGCGAGGAATTGCGCAACATGACGCGGCGATTTGCCAGTCACATCACTAATTTGATGTCGGCAGCTGAATCCATCAGCGAGAAGCCAGTCATCGTGATCTACTGCTGCAAGTGCAGGGACAAGATCAAGTTGCGCCATCCCAATCGAGGCGTCATAGGTCTCCGATTGATATCCAAAGGCCCCGGCCATACCGCAACATCCAGAAGGGATCATTTTGGTAGTGAGGTCCGGCACCCGCTGAAGCATTTGCTCAACGGCATCCATACTGTTAAACGCTTTTTGATGACAATGGCCATGGACCCAGGCTACTCTTCCTTGCGTGCGCTGAAACTTAAGTCTTGAGAAGCCTTGCAATCCGTCTCCCGCTAAAAATTCCTCTAACAGCATTGCGCTTTTAGCCAAAACAGGCGCTACATCATCGTCGATGAGGCTCAGAAATTCATCTTTAAAAGTGAAAAGGCATGAAGGTTCCAGCCCGAGAATTGGAATTTTCTTTTGCAGGTAAGGCTTGAAGGCCTTTATCGTCCGATTTGCTTCTGCCCGCGCTTTATCAACCATACCCGTCGAAAGATAAGTTCGACCACAGCATAAAGGGCGAGCCTCCCCGTCGGCTGCGACAGGTTGATGCACTTTAAAGCCTGCAGCTTTTAGGACCTCAATGGCTGCGCTCAAGTTATCAGGCTCAAAATAACGATTAAAGGTATCAGCAAAAAGCACTACGTCGCCTAAATCGCCTGACCCGACACAGACGTCTTGCTTCTGTCTTGAGGCTCTGTGCCAAATCGGTAACGATCGTTTAGCGCTTAGGCCCAAAATTTTATCAGCGAAAGTTCTACCCAGAAGGCTACTCCCGACAGTATTCACTATGGGAGAAAATCGACTTAGGACGGGTGCATACTTTGGCAGGCTTGATAGTAGATGGTCTCGGAACGAACGGTTATGACTTTGGTGGTAGTGATGTAAAAATTCAACTTTCATCTTCGCCATATCCACGCCCGTCGGACACTCACGCTTACAACCTTTACATCCAACACAAAGTTTCATTGAGTCGTAAAGTTCAGGATCTGTGAAGCCGGATGCGCCAAGCTGACCAGAAATAGCAAGCCGTAGGCTGTTCGCACGACCTCGCGTTAAATGCTTTTCGTCCCGCGTTACTCGATAAGAGGGGCACATGACAGCTGAATCAAATTTTCGACAGGCTCCGTTGTTATTGCACATCTCAACCGCTCCGCCAAAACCACCCCACGCTGACCAGTCGAGGCCGTTTTCCATGGGCTTTGTCTTGTAACCTGGCTTGTAGCGGAACAGACTTCGATCATCCATCTTTGAGGGTCTTACAATTTTCCCGGGATTAAGAAGGCCACTCGGATCAAACAGATTTTTGACATCGGTAAAGGCAGTGATCATCTTTTCACCGAACATCGCCGCATGGAACTCCGAGCGAACCAGCCCATCTCCATGTTCACCAGAATGCGATCCCTTATATTCACGCACCATCTCAAATGCTTCCTCGGCAATCGCTCGCATTTTAATAACCTCGATATCCTGTTTTACATTCAAAACCGGTCGAACGTGTAAACAGCCTACAGATGCATGCGCATACCAGGTTCCAGAAGTCTCGTATTTTGAAAAGATTTCGGTCAACCGTCTGGTGTACTCGGCTAGATCTTCAAGACGCACAGCACAATCTTCGATGAAAGATACCGGCTTGCCATCGCCTTTCATCGACATCATGATATTGAGGCCTGATTTACGAACCTCCCATATCTCTTTTTGAAACCCTGGATTAAGGGCTTCAGTGACACCACCCGAAAACCCAAGATCACTCATGAGTTCTTGCAATTGCTTTAAGCCTTGCAACTGAGCGTCAAAATCATCGCCTGAAAATTCGACGAGCAATAAAGCGTCAGGCTGGCCAACGACGATCTGACCGATGACGTCCCGAAACAGTGGTATGTCGCGCGCCAACTCAATCATGGTGCGATCAACCAGTTCGACGGCACTCGGACCTAATTTGACAATATGTTGAGCCGAATCCATCGCGGCATAAAAAGTTGGAAAGTGACAGACCCCGAGCACTTTATGACTCGGAAGATTAGATAGGTGAAGTTGAATACGCTCGGAGTAAGCAAGTGTGCCCTCAGAGCCGACAAGAAGATGAGCCAGATTGTTGGTTCCGTTCGGCAATCGAGCAAGGGCGTCAATGTTATATCCACCTACCCGACGTTGCACGTCTGGAAAGCGATGAGCTACCTCCTCGGCATATTTATCGCCGATATCGAATAGTTGCCGATTGAATCGATTGGGTTCATTGTCACGAGACGACAAGCCGAATTGATGGCGGCTACCGTCAATGAAAATTGCCTCCAGTGCGGACACATTATCCCGCATGGTTCCATAACGAATGGAACGAGCGCCGCAACTATTATTACCGGTCATCCCGCCGATCGTTGCACGACTTCCCGTTGATACATCCACCGGAAACATAAGACCCTCTTTTACAAGCGCACGATTTAAATGATCGAGCACCATCCCCGGCTCGACGGTGGCCGTTTTATTCTCCCGATCAATTTCAATCAGCTGATTCAGATAAGCGGTGTTATCAATCACCAGAGCTTCCGCGACCGTCTGACCGCATTGAGAGGTTCCGGCCCCTCGGGGCAAAACAGGCACCCCGGCTTCTTTCGCGATTTGTAATGCACAAACCACATCCTGCCAACTTCGTGGAATAACAACCCCGATGGGCTCGATTTGGTAAATCGAGGCATCCGTGGAATATCGCCCCTTTGAAAACGAATCGAAATAGACCTCTCCCTCGAGTCCTGACCGTAATCGCTGCGCAAAGTCAGATTGACTAAAAGCTTCAAATTTTGGATTCGCTGCCAAGAGGTTTTCCTTGATATACCTTATTAATTTGCACTTTCTTTAGCGCTAGGAAGGATACAATTAGCGCTTGATTATGTTTACCCATCGCACGGCAATGAGCGGACGTCACTTTCTCCAAATCCCCGGACCGACAAATGTCCCAGATTCGATTCTACGCGCAATTAACGCGCCAACGATTGACCATCGTGGGCCTGAATTTGCCGCGCTGACTCTCGATATTCTTGACAAACTTCCTAGGGTATTCCAAACGCAGGGTCCGGTTATTATTTTTCCAGCCTCCGGAACAGGTGCATGGGAAGCCGCGCTTGTAAATTGTCTTTCTCCGGCTGATAAGATCCTGATGTGTGACACAGGCCATTTTGCAAAGGGATGGAGCCGTCTTGCAAACAAAATTGGACTGAATGCCGAGATTATTCCCACTGACTGGCGACAGGGAGTCGATCCAGACGCAATTAAAACCCGCCTCGAAAAAGATGACAATCATCTTATTAAAGCGGTCTGTGTTGTGCATAACGAAACATCAACCGGCGTAGTTTCAAATATCAAAGCGATCCGAGCCGCGATCAGCCAGGCCAACCATCCCGCACTGCTCATGGTGGATACTATCTCCTCTCTCGCCTCCCTCGACTACCGTCATGACGAATGGGGTGTCGATGTCACCGTTGCCGGATCTCAAAAAGGCTTAATGCTGCCCCCCGGCTTGAGCTTCAATGCCATTAGCGCTAGAGCACTTCAAGCGTCAAAACAATCGACTCTTCCTAGCGCCTATTGGGATTGGGATCACATCCTGGCGTCTAACAAGGAGGGGCAGTTTCCTTACACCCCTTCGACCAACCTACTGTATGGCCTGCAGGCAGCGCTCGATATGCTTCTTGACGAAGGTTTGGAGAATGTGTTCTCGCGTCATCTGCGGTTGGCCGAAGCTGCTCGATGCGCGGTTCGAGCATGGGGGCTTGAGATCCTTTGTCAAAATGCGGATAGATTCAGTAACTCTCTGACGGCCGTCCTAGTCCCGGATGGCCATGACGCAGATCAACTTAGAAAAATAATATTAAAAAATTTCAATATGTCTTTAGGCAATGGTCTTGGTCAATTGTCAGGCAAGGTGTTTCGAATCGGGCACCTCGGTGATTTTAATGAACTGTCTCTCATCGGTACGCTAGGCGGAGTTGAAATGGGATTAAAACTTGCGCAAATTCCACACAAAAGTGGGGGCGCGCAAGCTGCGATCGATTTCTTGACGGCCAGTTAAACTCACTTTCAGGGAGGCTCCGAGCCCTTTCTTGGCAATCATGCTCTTTCGATATTCAAAATATTGTTGATTTAATGTAGCAGGTTTCTTTGCCCCATATTTATGCAGAAGTCCCACATTTTTCACCCCAGACCGGTCGCGTATGAAGACTTAATCGGCCACAATATTCTTATTCATATCCCACGAACCGCCGGCACTTTCTTTAATAATTGTCTTCGCGCAAACGGCCTAGCCGTTGTCGATCATATTCAGCGATTTATTGATTCATCGGAAAGCATTAAACACACCCCAACCAGACGTCAATTATCGAACCGGTCGACATGGATTTCCGGTCATGTCCGTTACGACACGCTCACCCGCATCTTCCCTCCTGAAAAAGATACGAGATATTTTGTCCTGCTTCGCAATCCGATCAATCAACTCATTTCACAAATCAACTGGCAAGCGGAGACATTATGTGGCTCCTACTTATCCCTAGCGCGAATGCCCCTTTACCAATTTCGTATTCTCATGCACGTCTGCCTTGAGGCGTTAAATCGCCCGCAGAATGTTCCCAATGTATTAAATCGGTACTTTGGGTCATTCCTGAATAATCAATGCCGATCCCTCTCCCTTATGAATAGTGGGCGATTACGTACCGACGACTTTAATTTGTTTTCCGCCCGATGCTACGCACGCTTGCTCGAATTGGACGGATTCAGTGTTGAATCCGGTCTTGATCCTTTTATCAAAGCCGTTATATCAGAGAATCGGGGGAATAATCACACCCAAATTATTCCACCCCGCTCTGCCCAAAACCGTTCTCATCCTGTCTTGGATAATGGCCTTGTATCGTCTGAAGAATTTCGACTCAAGATTTTTAATCTTCAACTTGCTGACTATATTCTTTATCAAAATGCACTTGGAATTTTGAACGGGGAGCAAAGTCCGAGGCGCTGGCAAAACTTCAATGAACTCAAGCATGACTGCGAGGGATTAGCCGTTGGTCAAAAGTCACCGGAGGTTGTCCGTAATGAAAAATTTGTTCTGAAAACCCAATCAAGAACCGAAAAATTATTCTTTACCGCAAGGGTCATGCGATCGGTCGCCAAAAGACTTGTTGCCCTTCAAAAATTTTCATTGTTTCAGCAAGTATTCAGGTGGTGCAAAAGGCTCCCTACCAGTTGCCGCTCCTTACCTTTGAAAGCCGTCAGTCTTACTGTACTGAATCGCTGGAACGGGCGAAAATGCTAAACGACCGCAACCCTGTGAAACTAATCGTTATCGAAAGCAAGTTGGTTCAGGCGATGACAGCAACAGTGAATCGCTACTGGGGTCCAATAAAGATAACCGGAACATCTTCCATTAAATTCGAATTCGAACCTTGAAAAATTTTTGAATTCACCACATCCATCAATCACTAATCTCAATTCTCTGGCGTTCACTATTGTCGCAAATCCAAATTGATTTTTGATTGATTTCATCCCAACCGCCGTAATGTGCGTCCTTTTCCCCATTTGGACATGTCTGGTTAAACCACTCCTCCAAATCCAAATCCATTTCACACGCCGCACACTCGGGCACCAAACCCCTGCAACAGGCTCTTGGGGTCTCGCAGTTACAGGATTTAGATCCAACACAACCCGACATCAGTATCGAAAAAAATACCACACTCCCAGTCAATAACCGCAAAATTCTTTTCCTAATTGATTGTGATTGGATAGACATAGTCAGTCTTGGTCTCTAGGTATTTAATGAGACTTCTTCAGCGCTGCCCGCGTTTTAGTACCCACATGGTGAATCGACGTAATCGCAATACTATCCAACTTCACCGAGGCATCAAGATCCTTTACTCTCTTTTCGGCCTCTTCTTTACTGTCTGCATCAATCACGAGTTCCACTACCTGCTCAAATTTCTGACCTTCACGAGAGGTCAAAGTGAGAAAAAGTTTTGCCTTGTAGGTTTTAATGCCAATCATCTTAAACCTCAGTTTAATTTTACGAGGGCAATCTTAACGTGTCATCATGCGCTCAGTCTCTTGACCTTCGAAAAATGCCCAATAAGGTCTTTCAAGTTCGCATGAGCATTTAAACCACTCGGATGCGGCATTACATAAACAGTAGTTAATCCGATTGATTCCGGCTGAATTCCGGCTTTCGCTTTAGGGTTGCTAACAATTCGCCACCCTGAAAGACCGACGAAGCAAACCACCTTGGGCTTCAGCCACTCAATCAAGCTTGTTACTCGACCAAACCCACTACGGAACTCTGATGCATCAACCTCCTCAGCCCGTCGGGTCGTCCGGCGTACGAGATCGGTAAACCCTACCCCGTGATGGACAAGTGCGTGATGAATATCCCGATCCATTGAGATCAGACCTGCCCTATGGGCCGCGGGCCAAAATCGATTACCAGGTCTTCCATAAGGCATCCGACTCGCCGATGAGTACGGGCTCGGGTTAAGTCCCACCATCAACGTCTGCATTTTTGGACCGACACTATCTGGCAAGCTTTCAATTTTTGTGACTTTCAAAAAAGCAATTTGGGATCGAAAAAAACAAGGTTTATCTAGCGTAAATCCAGCCCCTACCGCAATTTCCGCTGCACGCCGAGCATTCCAGTGCCTTGAGGGCCTCGGCGCCAGTTTCAAAAAGCGGCTGGAATTGATTGGCACCTTATGGTGGAGGTTAGCAAGCTCTGCTGGGAGTTCCCAAACCGCCCTTCTAAGACCCAACTCTATTTTGCCCGACGTTTTCATTATTGGCCCTTCGGCTTCATATCTTCAAAAAGTTAGGTGATGCAACGCCCAAAAAAATATTTTTTAAGTATAATTCGACCCTCAAGTTTTAATAAAAGTTCCAACCATCTAGGCAATTGGCGTACGGAGGACCTCTTGCATGTCAACCACCATGAGCGAACAGCAGTTCCTGAAAAAATCTATAATTTTCCTTATTTTCGGTGTCATCTTGACCCTCTTTCTTGTCATGATGGGCTTTGTGAACGCAGGCACAATCGGACAGCGGGTTTTGGATGAGCGAAATGCTCTAGTCGAAAGCGATGCCTCAACGCTTCTGCAGCCCGTTGGACAGATAAATGTAGGTGCAATTGCCACACAGCCTGTCGAATCTATCGAAGTTGCAGCAGCCAACATTAATGGCGGTCAGGTTTACCAGAATGCGTGCATGGCCTGTCACGCAGCCGGGATCGCTGGCGCGCCCAAAACCGGTGACATTGGCGCATGGGCGAACCGTATCGCTCAGGGTAGCGAAACACTTTATACACACGCGATTGGCGGTTTTCAGGGTAATGCGGGGGTTATGCCTGCAAAAGGCGGGAACGCAGGCCTCTCCGATGATGAAGTGAAAGCTGCGGTTGATCACATGGTCGCACAATCTCAATAGCCAATTCAGGCATTTATAAAAAGGGCCGGTCTTTACCGGCCCTTTTTATCTTGACACTTTAGTCTTCCGCCTATTAGATCAAACGAACTGCCGCACCATAAAACAACATTAATTAGTCTCAGAAAAGCGCTGGGTAAACTCCACAAGCGCTTCAAGCTTTTCCAGGCCCGTGCCAACAGACAGAATTTCTTGCGCCCGGACAACACCTGCTTCCAGAGAATCAACGAGATCAGCTGAATAAATAGTAGCGCCCGCATTAAGAGCGACCATATCACTCGCGGGCCCCGCTTCGCCTCCGAGCACGGCACGTATGAGGTCCAGACTCTCATTAGCGCTGTTCACAACTAAAGATGATAGCGGCTGGCGCTGAATTCCAAACTGCTCCGGTGATATGCGATAGTCGGTGATGACGTCGTTCTTGAGCTCAGAAACCGAAGTCTCCTCCGCGAGGCTTATCTCATCCAAGCCATCATCTGAGCAAACGACCAACGTATGCACGCTCCCAAGCTTCGCAAAAGCCTCGGCCATTGGACGCACCCAGGATTGATCAAATACTCCCACCAACTGCCATCTCGCACCGGCAGGATTCGTTAAAGGCCCGAGCAAATTAAATATAGTCCGCACGCCAATTTCCCGCCGTGGCCCAACCGCATGGCGGGTCGCACCATGATGAGTCGGTGCGAACATAAAACCGACTCCAACAGCGTCTATCGTTTCCGCCACCTGGTCAGGACTAAGCGCAATATTCACGCCCGCGGCCTCAAGAAAATCAGCGCTCCCAGATTTACCTGTTGCAGCTCTGTTGCCGTGCTTGGCTATCACTGCACCCGCGGCACAGGCCACAAAAGACGCTGCGGTCGACACGTTAAAAATGCTGGCACCGTCTCCACCGGTCCCTACCGAATCAGAGACCTGAGTCGACTTCAGAGATACAGTAGCAGCGAAATCACGCATCACAATTGCCGCACCGGTTAACTCTTCCACAGTCTCCCCTTTCATCTGCAGTGCGGTCAATACAGATCCAATTTGAGCTGGCGTCGCATCACCCTTCATAATGATCCGCATGACGTCACCAATCTCTTCGGTTGAGAGATTGAATCCTTGGGTTACTTTTCGAATGGATTCTTGAATATTCATGGATCAGGCAATTGAACCTAAATGGCAGGCATTTAGGGTATGAGTATAGTGGCCCCCGTTGTCCGGCGCCCCTCGAGATCTTCATGAGCTTGGCGAGCATCAGCCAACGGATATTCCTGATTTATATCAGGCGTCACTGCGCCATTGATCAGTACATCAAAAAGTTCAGATGAACAGCTCACGAGATCTTCCCGGGTATCGGTGTAATGAAATAAAGTAGGCCGGGTAAGATATATCGACCCTTTGGCCGACAGAGCAGCTGGATCAAAACTGGGCACTTTCCCAGAGCTCTGGCCAAACAGGACAAGCGTGCCCCGTTTCTTTAAGCAATCCATACTTTTATCAAACGTATCTTTCCCGACTGAGTCATAAACAGCATCAACACCTTTTCCATCGGTAATATCATTGACGCGCTCAACAAAATCCTCATCGTTGTATCGAACGGTGTGAGTGCATCCATGGGATTTAGCAAGTTGGGCTTTTTCTTCAGATCCTACCGTGCCAATAATATTGACACCCAGGTGCTTGGCCCACTGACACACAATCAATCCAACACCGCCAGCTGCCGCATGAAAGAGAATGGTATCGCCCGATTTCAACTGGACGGTACTCCGAAGCAAATACTGAGCCGTCATCCCCTTTAACATCATCGCGGCTGCTACTCGGTCATCTACCTCGTCGGGTAATCGCACAACCCGCTCAGCCGGAATGACTCGAGCCTGCGCATAGGCGCCCAAGGGCTGCGCTGCATAACCCACGCGATCCCCAAGTGATAATCCGGTGACACCCTCACCCAACGACTCAACGATTCCGGCGCCCTCTAAACCCGGAATAAAAGGTAGTTGGGGCGCAGGATAGACCCCGGTTCTAAAATAAACATCAATAAAATTTAATCCGATCGCGGTTTGTCGAAGCAAGACCTCTCCAGGTTTAGGCTGAGGAATTTCCTGATTTTCATACTGAAGAACATCAGCGCCTCCAGTTTGATGAATACGTATTACATGATCCATAAAAATTACCGGTAAAAAATAAATGAACTCACAAATGCTGTCCCAACGGTCAAATTACTTGCCGTTCATTACCAAGGGTCGCTTAATCGATAACATTCTTCATAACTTAATCTGGCGCATCTGCATTAGCAACCATCTAGTCATCAAAATTATTTTCGACCGTTACAAATGTGTCCGCAAAAAATCCGTTGAAATGAGTACGGCACGCAGCGCCATAAGCACCAATCCGATCAAATTCAATCCAATCACCTTCCCGAATATCTTCGGGAAGACTAATGGTTCTCGGGAAAATATCAAGGGAGTCACAAGTCGGCCCATAGATTGTGAATTCTTTTTGCTGCCCAGAAAATCTCCGAGTCGCGACCATCCGGACTGGCAAATGCAGTTTGTATTTCTCTTCAATGAAGCTGCCGTACATGCCATCGTTTAGATACACGGCGTCGTTTTTGCGAAGATGCACTTGCGTGATTAATGATTCTGCATCGACGCAAAGCGCTCTGCCTGGCTCACAGAGCACTCGGCAATCTTCCGGCAGAGACAGCTTTTGAAGCCCGTAACGAATGCTTTCGAAGTATTGCTCCATTACCTGACCTTGCGAGTTTGTATATTCACCTGGGAAGCCGCCGCCGACATCAACACAAACCGGACTTTCACCCGCTTGGCGTATCACCTGATCAACTAACTCAAGGCCCTGAACAAACCCATCTCCATCCAGACACTGGGATCCAACATGAAATGCGACGCCATATCGAAACCCCTGCTGAATCGCTTTTTGCACCAGTACAATCGCGTCTTCGACTGTCGCGCCAAACTTGCTGGAAAGCTCATAAACGGCGCCCGTATCGTGGATAGCGAGACGAACCACGATTACCACACCATCCCTGTCTGTTACGGTTTCCGAGATTTTCTCCAGTTCTGAGACGTGATCGACAACAAAATGACGCACGCCGTATTGCTGATAGGACTGATGAATTGCTTCCCGACTTTTTACCGGATGCATGAAATAGCTTGTAGCGTCCGCAAGGCGATTGGCGACAAGCGATACTTCGGCCAACGACGCCGTATCAAAATGACGAATTCCCGCATCATATAGGGTGTCAAGTATGTGCACTTCAGGGTTACACTTCACCGCATAAAGTACGTCGCCCGGAAATCCTTCCAGGAACTGCCTTGCAATCGCACGAATCTTATGCGGGCGGACACAAAAAACCGGATAACTAGGCTGCAAAACTGAAACGACCTCTTCAGGGGATCGA
>JABHUE010000049.1 GCA_018672825.1 Pseudomonadota bacterium
ACACCTCCGATTGCCAGCCAGGAAAACGGTGGAACCGATTGGGTGACGTCGAGCCCACTCCCAGAAAATAACCCGTCTGCAAGTATTACAACGGCCGCCTCGATCGGTTTATTGATCAATTCGGCAAACCCCCGGGTAATCTCCTGGACAGCAAATCCACCAATTGAAGCTTCCCGCGCAAACCAGGTGAGCGAGTCTCCGACCCACTGCGAGATCGGAAATACCAACCAATCAGGAATAGTTGATAACCAACTGGGGCCCACGCTGGTAGCCAGGACCAACGCTATCACCGCCACCACGCATTTGACAGAAGAGCTTGCTAAAAGCGGCAGATTGTCAATTGTGAGAGCCCGACTCATGAAGTATCAAAATACCCGTGAGGGGATAAAAAAAACGGACGACAGCATTACTGTCGTCCGTTTTCTATCAAGAAAACTAATTATCCAGCGCAGGTAGTCCAGGGTTTCCAGACATCCTTGTTGTTTTTTAGCCATTCGGTCGCTACTTCTTCGTCTGATCGACCGTTTAGATCAATTTCAACCAGCATAGCATTGATGGTAGCGTTATCCATATTGTAATTTCGTACCATTTCATAAGCGCAAGGCCAAACTTTTTCGCCTCCAGCCCATGCCATCTTTTTGACCCAGCCATAAGGTTTGCCACAGTCCCCCGTAAGGTTAGGATTGGGACCCCAAGCTGGATCTGTGAAGCATTCACTCTCAAATTTTGGAAATTTCACAAATTCTCCGTCATAAACGGAACCGACCCAATGAGGCTCCCACACCCAGAGAATGACGGGCGCCTTGCGCTCATAAGCCGCCTTCAATTCGGCAAACATTGCCGCGTCCGTACCCGGGTGGATAATTTCGAAAGGTAGATCAAGTGCCTTGATCATATTTGCATCATGATCGCCCCAGGAGACCGGTCCACCAACATAGCGCCCTTTTGGAGCGGTATCAGCGGTTGAGAATATTTCCCCACATTCTTTGAGTGCTTTCCAGTCAGGAAGGCCGGGGCATCTTTCTTTCATATACATTGGGTACCACCAGTCCTCAACGCCCTTCAATCCGGTTTCACCCATGTCCAACACTTTCCCTGTAGCAACCGATTTCACGAGGTTTTCATGTTGAGTGGTTTGCCAAGTTTCCATAGAAACATGAAGATCACCAGCCTCAAAACCAGGATATCGGGCCGAGTCACTGGCGACCACTAATTCAGTATTGTAGCCATAGGTTCTCAGTATCAGAGTCATGATCTCAGCCTGTAAGCCGATACTTGTCCAGTCAGCGGTCATAAACTTGATCGGCTCATCTGATTCAGGCACGCCAGCGGCCGAAGATGTTGCGGGCGCCAGTAGACCGACACTCATACATATGGCTGCAACGCTATTTTTTATCGTTTTAATTTTCATTTTTATACTCCAGTGGTTATCCAGTAGTCGCTTGGATAATACAGATTTATCTAACCTTTTACGAACCAGCCGTTATCAACATATAAAGCCGAGCCATTTATAAAACTAGATTCCTCTGAAGCCAAAAATAATGCAGCGGATGCAACCTCCTCAGGTTCGCAAATTCTTACTTGAGTTGCTGCAAGATCGGCTTCTTGCCAATGTTGGCCCAGACCATCTAACTCATCAATTTCTCTTATTCCGTGGGCCGTTTTAACAAACCCGGGGCAAACCGCATTACATCGAATACCGTGGTCTCGATATTCAACTGCGATCGCGTTCGACAGCATCAAAACCGCTGCTTTTGTAATGCAGTAAAGCGACTCATAAACAAAAGCCTTACCGCTGCCAATCGAAGCGGTCACTACGATAGAGCCCCCGCCATTATCTTTCATATGATTTACAACTTTTCGAGTTACCCTAAACGCTGAGCGCAAATTAATATCCATCAGACGATCATAATCATCGTCTGTGGTTTCATGGAAAGGCTTTACGATTATTGTGCCAGCATGATTAAACAGGGTATCGACGCCTCCCATTTTCTTGATCAGATTTTCTAGCGCCTGATCAGTCTGGTCTGGAACAGAAAGATCGGCCGCTTCAAAATAGGCCTCGCCTCCATTGCTTTCAATTTCTTCAACAAGGGCATGGCCAGCTTCCTTCTGAATATCAACTACTGAAACGCGAGCGCCCTCCGATGCAAACATCCGCGCCGCCGCGAGACCCATACCCGCGGCACCGCCCGTGATTAAAACGGACTTCCCCTCGAATCGTCTACGGCCTGCAAATTTTTCTAACGCAATCTTATTCAAATCGATAACCTGTACATTAATAGTTATTGTGGTTGATCTGATTATTGGGAGTCCGCTTTTAGCAGTCAAGTCAACGAACAAACCTTATGCGTTTGAAGGGAAAGAGCAATCTGGCCTCTGTGTTTGACTAATGAGTGCCCCGCACGCAACTTCTATCGCGACAGTAAATCAGGACTTCATGCGCGCAACAGCACCCAGAACATTCGCAATGAGTCGGGCACAAACCAAAGCGCCGAGCTGTTCGACGTCACGCTCCGGCATGAATTCCACTAGATTGAAGGCGCTGAGACGGGCCTTCCTCGCCACACCTTGAATAAGTTCCACCGACTGCCAATAGCTAAGGCCACCCGGTGCGCGACCGATCACACCCGGCACGACAGAAGGATCAAGCCCGTCAATGTCGAGCGCAATAATGACGTTGCTCTGTTCTGTTATTGAGTCAAGAATTGGTGCGAAACCATCTCGACTCACGTCGCGGGCGGAATAAAATTCCACACCCCAGGCTTTTGCATCGCGAAGATCCGACGGGCGTGCAGATCCGATCGATCGCTGACCCACTTGAATAATTTTTTTGATGTGGGCCATCTCCGAAGCCCGTCGCATGTTTGATGATAAGCCGTAACGCTCGCCTTGAACTTCGTCACGCCAATCGATATGAGCATCAATCTGTAAAATTGTGTAATCGCCTGTCCCGGCGAACGCATCAAACATCGGAATAGGAACGGAATCGTCACCACCGATTAGAACGGGCACCGCTCCACTGTGAACCATCTTAATTACCGCGTCCTTGATCGCCGCCCGATTCGCCGCAAAGTCGCTTTCGTCATATGTCAAATTACCGCAGTCGACTGCGGTAATTAACCCGTCAGGAAACAACGGCTCGCCAAAATCAAAATCGATGTGTTCAAGATTGGCCGCCCAGGGAGCGATCGCCGCTCGTATTGCTTCCGGCGCATTGGCGCAGTAATTGCCAACTGACTTGTAGGGCGTGGCGACCGGAACACCCAGTATCGCGGCTTTAGCGTCGATCATGTCGAGATTAGTGCATGCCGGTAGACCAAGAAACGTATCAACATCCGACGAGCCAAACATTTGGGCGATACTTTTAAGATCTGACATGATCAACTCTTCTGAATATTAGAAATTAAAGATTACGAATTTTTTCGGGCACGAATCAACGTAGGCCGATGCTCCCCGCTATCAAGGACAACAATCATTTTGTTCCATACGTCGATTTGTCGCTTCAGAAAATTCTCACCCACCCGGCTCGCCAGTTGATCCGATAACGGTCCGGCTAAGTTATCACGCTCAATCCGGGCCTGATTTCGGTACCATGCGTTTCGCTCTTCGATCTCGATATCGACAAAGCCCGCAGCCTCCAAGGCCTGCCGATAAATATTCGCAGAAGCGAGACCAAAATCCAGCCCCTCCGCATCGATGTATGCCTGCATCTGCGGTGAAGCCTCCCCTTCATATCCACACAACCAGTCACTGGCCAAAAATAATCCGCCCGGAGCCAGTAACTGATAAACGTTTTCTGCCAGACCGAACTTGTCGGTAATATGAATAATGGAGTCCTTGCTGAAAACAATATCAAAGCTTTCGGACTCAAAAGGCAGCGGGCCGGGATCGACCTGCTGAAAACTACAGATATCCGATACCCCGTTTTTGTCAGCAAGCGTCTGCGACAGATCTACAAGGTTCTCCTCGATGTCGACACCGGTTATCGCCATCGGCTTCCTGGTGAGCGCAATATGAACTGCCGCGCCACCAATCCCACAGCCGATATCAAGTACGCGAGCCTGACTGAGATCCACGTTGCCCAGGACCCGGTCAACTTCTTCCGTACCACCGGGGGACATAAAGCCTTCGCCCCATACCGCTTCAAGTACTGAAATGGTGTTTTCATCGTATTCGACGACGTGCTCGTCACTCATCTATTCAGTCCTCCCTCTTTCTATCAATTTCGATCTTTATTGTGTTTGTAACCACTGAGTATAAAAAATACTGACTTAAGATTAAGCAGTCGTTACTCAAACCCGATCAATCAATGCTGAAGTTGGTAGCCGGTTCTGTTAAAGGGCACTCCATCAGGATCGATTTCTGTATCAAACTCCCGAGCATAGCGATGACCCTCATAAACCGCTGCGGCGATAATTGAAGGGCCAAAGCAGTCCCCGATGCGTCGCACCGGTATTTTCCCTTTGAGACCCTCGAAAAGTTCATCTCTTGGAAGTCGAGCGGTGACTGAAACAACGCTGCCCTCGTAACGAGTCACTTCTTGAGTCAGTGTATTGGTCAACCACAACTCGTCTGATCCCACTTCGGTCAGTTCTTGACGCGTAAGGATTTGAACGCCTGCATTCAGAAGACGCTTTTCGATGTGTCGTTGTTCCAACGTGTACTCAGTCCAGCTGGCAACGCACAAGCCTTGCGTCGCCAGCGTAACCCGATAACCCTCACTCACCAGCAGCTCTGCGATCACACTGCCCATGTAGTAATGATCATCATCGTAGATCGCGACTGCACTCCCTGGGGTCGCGGGCCGTTTGCCGTCCATAATATCGTCAGGTGTTAAAGCGTTGCAGCCTGGCACCGGAAACCGGATATTTCGCCCAACCCCGTCATTGCGCCAAAGCGCGCCGGTCGCGAGCGCAACATGATCTGCGCCAAATTCGAGAATCTGATCGACGTTCATATGGCTTTCAAGATAAATCTCAACGTTTAGCATCCGGTCTATTTGACCCAATCGGTAATCCCTCACCCTCGCCCACTCGTTTAGCTCCGGCAAGCGGCTTTCGCGCGTCACACGCCCACCGGTTTCACTTCGCGACTCGGCGAGCGTGACTTGATAGCCCCGTTGCCCTAACCCCAGCGCGGCTTCAAGACCCGCAGGACCTGCGCCAACGATGAGAATTGTCGCATCTGACTCTTTTGGGGCGATTTTTTCCGGATGCCATTTTTTACGCCATTCTTCGCCCATGGTGGGGTTTTGCGTACATCTGCTAGGCGCCGATAAATTATTCCACGCGGCGCAAATATTGCATCCAATGCACTCACGGATATCTTCTGGTCGACCTTGTTTGATTTTGTTGGGTAAAAAAGGATCCGCAATAGACGGACGCGCTGCACCAATGACATCTACCAGACCGCGCCGAATAGCGGACACCATCGTATCGGGAGAGGTGTACCGACCGACTGCCGAAACCGGCTTACTGGTCACTGATTTAACAAAGGAGATATATTCTTCCTGATAGCCTTCCTGGGCAAAGCGGGATGTCATCGAATCATTTTCCCAATCGCTGACATTTACATCCCACATGTCGGGCAACTCGGCCAGCATTTCAATCGCTTCCTTACCTTCGCCCGCCCACTCAAGCCCGTCTTTTCCCATCATTTCATCGACCGCAAACCGGGCGACCACCGCCATGGTATCGCCGATTGCATCTTTGGTTTCCTCGATCAGCTCCCGGTAAAGGCGCAGTCGATTTTCCAGAGACCCGCCGTATTCATCGCTGCGCTGATTGCTTTCCCTTGAAAGAAAATGACTCGGTACGGTGCCGTTATGCCCGGCGTAGACCACAACCATATCGAAGCCAGCTTGACGGGCGCGAAGAACAGCCTTGCGATGCCATCGCCGATAATCGCGAATATCGCTCCGACTCATTGCGCGCGCCTGAATCGGGTGCTGATGCCATGTGACCGGCCGATGTTCAGGACCAATTGGGACTTCGCGAGAATAGAGGCAACCGCTATCCTGGCCGTTATGCACAAGCTCGATGCCAGCCAAAGCGCCATGCGCATGCACAGCATCCACCATCGCCGCCAAATAGGGTAAGTCCGCATCATCCCACATCCGGGTTTCGGTGAAAGGCTGCACATCACCCGTGGGGTGAAAATCGCATTGTTCGGTCGTGACTATTCCCCAGCCGCCTTCCGCCTTCATGCCGCGCATCTCTATCATGCTATCGGGGAACATGCGGCCCATGCCATTGCAGTGTGGCACCTGATAAAACCTGTTGGGCGCGGTCACAGGACCAATTCTTATGGGCTCGAAGAGAATGTCGTATCGGGGGTCGCGTGGATTGCTCATCACTATATTGTCTCAGGAATTGGCGTCACAGGAACATAGACAGGAACGATGTCGATTCTAGCGAAGCTGTCGTGACTCCCGATTAATCTGCTGTTAATTTTCGCCAAACCGTTGCCAGCCAAGGTTGCTGTTCGCGAGGTTTACCAGATGGGCGATAGTAGTGTTCGAGCTCGGTGAAGCCCGCCGATTGAGCGAAACCTCGCCAGGTATCTATCTCCAGGAATGCCCCGTAACGATCGCCATTAAATTGTTCAGTATCTGACCCTCTTGGATTGGAACAAAAGAATACGCCGTCAACTTTCAAACAGGATTGGATATCACAAAGCACACGCTCTAACTCCTGAGTCGGAACATGAAAAAGTGAAGCGTTGGCAAATACACCATCGAATGCCATCGACTCTAAATTAAGGTTCAAAAAATCTTGATGTAATACCTCACATTCAGTTCGCGCCCGCGCAAGCGCTACGAACTCCGCACATCCATCCAGCCCTATCGGGCGATGACCTAACGTCTTAAAGGTTAATAAGTCTCGACCCGGGCCACAGCCCAAGTCGAGAATATTGTAAGGCCCAACACCTTTCATATTTCTCAAAAGCGCTTCAATGTTCTGACTGACATCATGCTGCTCAGTTGCCTCCGCGAACTCATACGCCGACCTTTGATAGTGAGAAATCGTTTGGGCATTGAGCTGACGCAACTCCTCCGACGTTAATTTTGCGATTAATTTATTACGAGCCATGGCAAAAAATGCTCCAAATTGTTACTGGTTTAAACACCGGCCTTATTTCCCCAAAAAAACCCAATCCCCACAGGGCTTTTAGGATAGGCTTCGTGTTTCTAGTCCGGTTGCTACTAAAAATTATTTCATTTTTTTTCTTCTACGGACAAGGGTAGCACTGTTTTTTATTTGTAACGTGAGCCTTTTGCCTAAAACTGACGGGGTTATTTAATGATGCATTCAGCCCATACCCGCAGCTTGTTACTGGTGCTTTCGGCAGGCGTGCTTTGGTCAACGGTAGGCCTAGGTATTCGGCTCATTCAAGACGCCGACGTTTGGCAAATCCTGCTCTATCGATCTATCAGTCTCTCAATATTTTTATATATTGTGATTTACATTCGCTCAAGAGTTTCTCCATTCCAACAGATTATTCATGCAGGATTGCCTGGGGTGATTGCGGGGCTATCTCTCGTGGGGGCATATGCTGGCGGCATTTACGCAATCCAGCACACCTCTGTGGCAAATGCGATGCTCCTTTTTGCCGCCGCTCCTTTTCTAGCCGCCATCCTGGGATGGGCCGTCATTGGCGAAAGAGTCTACAAAGGCACATGGATATCGATTTGTTTTGCAATGCTTGGCATCGCCATCATGGTCGGCAACCAAACGTTTGATAGCAGCCTGAACGGCAGCTTGGCCGCGCTGGGATCAGCGCTGGGCTTTGCCGCTTTTACGGTCACACTCCGCTGGGGAAAAGAGGCCGAGATGTTGCCGTCAGTATTTCTGTCCGGCATCTTCGGGGTGGTGATTACGGCGATGATCTGCACGGGCCTTGGACTGTCATTTGTGATCTCAGCGCAAGACTCGGGTATTTCAATTGGAATGGGTATTTTTCAGGTGGGAGCAGGCTTAGTGCTCTACACGCTAGGCTCTAAATCGCTACCGGCTGTCGAGCTGACCCTAATGTCGTTAGGGGAAGTACTCCTCGCACCGCTTTGGGTTTGGCTTCTCCTCGGAGAGACAGTCCCATCAAATATCTTGGCTGGTGGTTGTATCTTGCTCGGTGCCATTGCCGGAAACGCGATATTTGGTTCGCGGACCCGGCCGCCGGCTCTTTTGTGAAGAGTGAAACTGCCGACCCGGCTGTTAGCATTCTGTTTTACTTAAAGACATGCGACAGCGCCTCAGTCGCGTGATGGCATCAGGATAAAGATTCAATCAACATTAAACGAGACGTTAACGCTCAAAACGCATCAACGTAGACCTTGCTAATAATGCGCCAATCATCTTCAATTTTGAGAAGTTGAAAATGATTGACGTAATCCGCGCCTAGAAGATTGGCTTCGACTAATCCAGCGCTTGCCACGCGTCCCGCGATATGAATAAAACTGATCTCAGCTTGATACGCCTCACCTGAACGCTCTGCTGACGGCTCAGATTCGAGTTGATCATAAAAGGGTTGGGGCGAACCGATATCTAAATCGCCGCAATAAAACCCAGACATCAGCGCATCTGGGTGAAAGCAACGCTTGAGCAGAGCCGTATCGGCGGTAAAACTACCCCTGATGTAGTCCTCGATGACCGTTCGTATTGATGCGTAGTCTTTAACTGTGTTCATGATAATGATCCGGTTTCGTCATGTGTTAACCCGTTAACTTAATATCCATTGCTGCTGGGTATCGATCTGTAAAATTAGCCTTCTTCTCTCGCAATCTGCTCGTTTTCTGTACAAATTCCAAGGCCTAGCCTATCCCTCTCCCTACCCTATCAAAAAGGCTCTCAGACGATGTAAACTGTTCAGCCACAAACCACTCAAGGGGAAAAGTAACATGATTTTTATGTGTCAATATGAGATCGATCGCGACAAACAGGCAGATACTCAAGCTTTTTTTGCCAGCATGACTGACGAGCAAATCGCTAACGAATGTCCGGAGGGCGTAACAAAAATTGGTCGATGGCATGACGTGCCTAATGGCTGCGGGGTAATGATTGTAGAAACCAGTGATCAGAGCGCGCTGACAGCATGGCTGATGGGATGGTCGGGTCAGTGCACTTTTCCTGTTGTCACGCCAGTGATGGATGACGACGATGCTCGAAAAACGGTTAACGCAATGCTTGCAGCGCAGCAATAATAGAAGCGGCCGTTTTGGCGAATATTTCAATTAGCCAAAACGGCCCGTTATCTAAATATTGTGGCCTTTAAAAAATCTACCGCCTGGCTTCGCGAATCCGCTCTCTTCGGAGACCGATATAACAAAATTTGGCAGACGCTTGGCGGACTTTTTGTTCTTTTTTGTTTCGGTCTCACACTATTTTACTCCTTCACATGAGTAAAACAGCGACGTCTGTCGACTCAGAAACTAATAATTCAACTTATCGCCTTAACCACGCGCTCGAAGCGGCTCAAAAACAATACACCTCTAAAAACCCTAATAGTCGAAACGCATTCGAGACCGCAAAAAATTCTCTTCCTGGTGCAAACACGCGCTCGGTTCTTTTTTACTCGCCTTTCCCTGTCACGCTCAAACGCGCACGAGGCGCGCTCATCGAAGATATCGACGGGCATGCCTACCAGGACTTTCTGGGCGAATACACCGCCGGTCTTTACGGTCATAGCCATCCAAAGATTATGGCTGCAATTTCTGACGCGCTTAAGAAAGGTTTAACCTTAGGCGGACCGACATCTTCCGAGGCGCAGTATGCCTCGCTGATCTGCAAGCGTTTCCCTGCAATCGAGCGAATGCGTTTTTGCAACTCCGGAACCGAGGCCAATATTCTCGCGCTCAGCAGCGCCCGAGCGTTCACGAACCGAACCGATATTTTGGTAATCGACGGGAGTTACCACGGGGGAGTGTTGAGCTTTGCAGGCGAGAGTCCACTGAACATTCCATATCCAACCCATCGTATTCAGTTCAACGATAGTGAACAAGCGGCAAAGAGAATAAGAGCGATTGGATCAAAGCTGGCTGCTGTGATTATCGAGCCTATGATCGGTGCCGGAGGATGCATTCCGGGTGAATCTGAATTTTTAATGACCATTCGGGAAGAAACATCAAAAACAGGGGCGCTATTAATATTTGACGAAGTGATGACGTCTCGCCATGGCGCAACGGGACTTCATGGCATGCTGGATATTCGACCCGATATCGTAACGCTCGGAAAATATCTCGGAGGGGGTCTCAGTTTTGGCGCTTTTGGCGGTCGCGCGGACATTGTTGATCGATTCGACCCTACAAAAACCAATGCGTGGTCACATGCCGGCACTTTTAACAATAATATTTTGAGTATGACCGCGGGCTTTACTGGACTAAACGAAGTCTTTACAACGAAGATCGCAGATTCATTTTTTATTCAGGGAGAGCAATTTCGTGAGAGGCTTAAATCAAGATTAAATCGACTTGGCCTGCCCATTCATTTAACCGGCATGGGATCAATGATGGCTCTGCATTTCTCAAGCACTGTACCCACCTTCCCCTATGCTCCAACGCCGATCCAACACAAAATCTATGAATTGATTCATCTTGAGATGATGCATTTGGGACAGTTCTATGCGCGGCGGGGCATGATCAATCTTTCGTTACCGGTTACCGTCGACATGTGTGAAGAGTTTTGCACCGCATTGATCAAAACACTTGAAAGATTTCGATCCGAAATTACTGAAGCCCTAAAGATCTGAAGCCCTAAGTCAAAACGCCCCGCGATGCGGGGCGCCGTGATTGGCTGTCACAGTAAACACTGTCACCGGACAGGGTGCTGGCTTAACTACGAGAGAGCGCTCCCGAATTCAACACAGACACCAAAGTTAACTGTGACGTTTCCTATATCACTCGACATTGGATCACCCCCTATTTTTTTGGCTGAAAGGATCTTCAGTTTACCCTCCAAACAGACCTCTAGGCAAACTGCTTTTTACGCAAGATTACCGTACATTTCACGCAGTTTCTTCTTGTCTATTTTGCCAACGCTGGTTTTGGGAATCGCATCGATACTCTTTATGTCGGGGATGGCCCATTCACTTAAAACACCCTCCATCGCAAGGTTTTCAAATCCCGCTCGGATGGATGTCAGACCCTGCCCCGACTGAGTCGCGACCACCAATAACAGGGGTCTTTCTCCCCATTTTTCGTGGGGCACACCAATCGCTGCGGCTTCACTAATGCCTTCACAACTGAGCGCGATATCTTCAAGTTCCAAAGAGGAAATCCATTCTCCTCCGCTTTTAATAACATCCTTAAGTCGATCAGTTACCTTCAAGTATCCAGCTGAATCAATATGACCAATATCACCCGTATGTAGATAGCCGCCCTGCCACAACTCCTCCGAGCGTTCGGGGTCATCAAGGTACCCTTGCGTCAGCCATGGCGCGCGAACCACAATCTCCCCTGTCGCTTCACCGTCGCGCGGCATTTCATTGAGTTCAGCATCTACGACTTTAAGGTCAACGAGCGGAATTGGCCTGCCCGCCTTACATCGAAGCGAAAGGTCCTCTTTTTGATCCCCCGCGATATCACCAAGATTGATCTGGGCGAGTGTAAGCACTGGACAGGTCTCGGACATTCCATATCCGCCAAAGACATCGATACCCAGATCTCGCGCTCGCTTTGCCAGCGCAGGTGGCATCGCGGATCCGCCGATAATGACTTTCCATCTTGAAAGATCAACTTTTTCGGCTAATGCATTACTGAGCAACATATGCAATATGGTGGGCACACAATGCGAAAAAGTAACGCCCTCTGACTCGATTAATGAGAGAAGTTTTTCCGGCTCATAACGCCCCGGGTAAATCTGCTTCAGTCCCAGCATCGTTGCAACGTAAGGTAATCCCCATGCATGGACATGAAACATAGGCGTAATCGGCATATAGACATCATCAACATGAAGGCGACCTTGTTCAGCAGCGCTCGTCAAGCCAACGCTCACACCAAGCGTGTGTAGCACAATCTGTCGCTGACTAAAGTAAACCCCTTTTGGGTTTCCGGTGGTGCCTGTCGTATAAAAAGTAGTTGCGCGGATATTCTCATCAAAGTCTTCCGGCTTAAATTCACGATCGGCGGTTGAGAGCATCTCCTCGTATTCGGAATCGATCATGTCGTCCCAAGTCGGATCAATGTCATTCCCGATGTCTGTTAGGCGAATCCATTTTTTGACAGTCGGTGTCTTGTTCTTTAGGGTTTCTAATAAGGGCAGAAATTCATCGTGAACCAAAATTGCAGTATCCTTTGCATGATTCACGGTATAAAGCACCTGCTCAGGTGCGAGTCGAATATTTATCGTGTGCAACACCGCGCCAATGATCGGCACTGCAAAAAAACACTCCAGATACCGATGACTATCCCAATCCATAACGGCAACGGTGTCCCCTGGTCGAATTCCAATCTGTTTTAAAGCGCTAGCAAGGCTCAGTATTCGTTGATAGAACTCGTCATAGGTGAACCGCTTTTCCCCGGCATACACAATCTCGCGCGTGCCATGCTGGGCGGCAAGCCTCGACAGTAATTGCTTTATCAGTAATGGATTGTCATGAGCGGATGGTGTCCGCGGAATTAAAAGTTCATTCATAGACTAGGATATTACCTGAGATCATTATTAGGGAGCATGTGCTGAAATCGGGAACTTTCGATATTGTTCGCAACCACTCAAGTCAATCGTGCGCGATCAAATCGCATACCAATCGTGCGCCTTGGCACACTGACTCCTCTCACCGAATGAAACGGACGGACAAAGTCTGAGGAAAGGCCAGGTGCACCCATTAACAGAAGCTGCCCTTTAATAAATGGAATAATCTGGCCTCGATTCTCGTCACGATCATGATGAATTCGAAAATTCCCATCGCCACTCAACAAAAGAATACCAATAACCAGTCGATAGTCTGCTCTATCCCGATGGGGGCTAATCCCCTGACAGCCTGAAGGATAACGTTGAACAATTAAATCATTAAATCTAAAACGACGGGCTTCGTCTACAGAGACACTCGGGACGCTCAAAAGCATTGAAGCGATCTGGGACCCGAGATGATCCGGTAACCGCCAAAGTGCATGCTTTGCGGGAATGCAGTAATCCAATTCAAAATCCTGATAAACGGGACGCTGCTTAGAGCCAGTCACGGGCATTGCGTTTCGGTAATTAAGTCCGTCGACCATGCTGACCAGTGACTGACACTCCTGATCTGACAAACAGTCAATCGCAATTGCGGGCTCACTTTCAAGTCGATTAACCGATTCATTTAGCGCTTCTGGCATCAAACGATCAAACATAAAAAATGAAGGCTGCGAAGCTAGGAGTTTCGATTTGAAAGATACATCGACAATATGAGTTGTAATGGCGTCATCAAATGTCCAGGGAAACGTGAAGAAAACATAGCCCGCATCCAGTCATTGGATTAGAATTTAAGCATATTTCCGAATCCGTCGAAATTTGATGTTTCAAAACCACCTAAACGAAAAATCTGCTGAGGTTCTTTCAGGCGCGTGATGTTTAATTACCATGATTAACGCAATTCCATCCGCGTGGCTTGTACGTTTTCATCGACTCGGTTCCCCGCCCAGTTTTTACCATCTCTCGGGGCTAATTATCCCTTGGGTTGGCGCCGCTTGCCTTATTCTGATCGTAGCAGGTCTTTACGGTGGTCTTTATCTCGCCCCGACTGACTATCAACAAGGGGAAAGCTACAGAATCATTTACCTACACGTGCCGTCGGCCTGGATGTCGATGTTCGTTTACGTTGTCCTGGCAACTAGCAGCGCAATCAGCCTGATCTGGAGAATGAAACTCGCTGAGGCAATCGCACGGGCAACCGCACCGATTGGCGCCACTTACACCTTCATCGCCTTAATCACCGGATCCCTTTGGGGAAAACCTATGTGGGGTACATGGTGGGTGTGGGATGCCCGTTTGACCTCGGAATTAATTTTGCTGTTTTTATATCTCGGGTATATCGCACTGGTTTCTGCCTTCGATGATCGTCGCACGGCGTCACGAGCCGGCGCGGTCCTCGCATTAGTTGGAGTCGTTAACCTTCCTATTATTCATTTCTCGGTGGAATGGTGGAATACACTTCATCAAGGTCCCACTATCACCAAATTTGATCAGCCATCCATTGCGATTAGTATGCTGATTCCACTACTCCTAACAACCGCTGGCTTTAAGTTCCATTTTTTAGTTGCTTTGCTGGCAAGCGTGCGGGCAGAGATTCTCAATGGCGAGAGGCGCACGGCCTGGGTTGCTGAATTACTGGCAAGAAAAACACATGCTTGAATTTTTTCAAATGGGCGGATATGCCGCTTATGTTTGGCCTGCCTATGGCATTACGGCGCTTTCCATGATTCTTGTAATTGTGCACCCCATTCGAAAACATAAGAAACTTCGAAAAACATTATCGCAACTACACGCTAAACGGACTCAACCCGAGCGCTCATGAAACCAAAAAGGCGTCAAAGATTGGTATTGGTTGGGCTGTTGGTGGCCGGCGTGGGTATTGCGGTGGGTCTGGCGCTTCTGGCGCTCCAGGAAAATATTAATCTGTTTTTTAGCCCTTCTCAAGTTGTTGCAGGGGAAGCGCCTGTTGGCTCACCTTTTAGGCTGGGCGGAATGGTAGTGGACGGGAGTGTTTCTCGAGCAGATCAAAGCCTTGAGATCCGTTTCGATCTAACAGATACCGCCAATACCGTAACCGTGGCGTATACGGGAATTCTGCCTGATCTTTTTCGCGAAGGTCAGGGTATCGTGGCGCAAGGCAGCGTCAATGACAACGGCCTTTTTACAGCAACCCAAGTTCTCGCCAAACACGATGAGACCTATATGCCGCCTGAAGTCATTGATGCCCTCGATAAAGCGAAAGCGATGGGTGTCCAATGATCGCAGAGGTTGGGCTATTCTCGCTGATTTTGGCGCTTTTGGTTGCATCCCTACAGGGTGTTGTGCCGCTAGTCGGAGCAGCGCGGTACCGCCTGCCTTGGATAAAAGTGGCCCGCCCCGCGGCACTCATGCAATTCGCCCTAGTGCTTCTTTCTTACGGCTGCCTGACCAGCGCTTTTATCAATCATGATTTTTCGCTGGCCTATGTTGCGCAGAATTCAAACTCGAATCTTCCGCTGATCTATCTTATCTCCGGAGTATGGGGCGCGCACGAAGGTTCTCTTCTTCTTTGGGCACTCATTCTGGCGATATGGTCGGGCGGAGTTGCTGTGTTCAGTAAAAGCGTCCCGGACCGAATGGTGGCCCGCGTTTTAGGTGTGATGGGTCTTGTGAGCGTCGGATTCCTGCTTTTTATCCTGTTCACTTCCAATCCCTTTGAGCGCCAATTTCCGGTGCCTATCGATGGACGAGATCTTAATCCGCTTCTTCAAGACCCCGGGCTCGCGATTCATCCGCCCATGCTTTACATGGGCTACGTTGGGTTCTCCGTGGCATTTGCTTTTGCAATTGCCGCATTGCTCAGCGGCCGCCTGGACTCAGCATGGGCCCGCTGGTCTCGCCCATGGACACTCGCAGCGTGGGTCTTTCTAACGGCCGGTATCGCGCTCGGTAGTTGGTGGGCCTACTACGAATTAGGCTGGGGAGGCTGGTGGTTCTGGGATCCGGTTGAAAATGCATCTTTTATGCCCTGGCTGGTCGGCACCGCACTTATTCACTCACTTGCTGCCACTGAGAAGCGAGGAGTTTTTAAAGCATGGACCGTTCTGCTAGCCGTATTCGCTTTTTCGTTATCGCTTCTCGGGACATTTTTAGTTCGATCCGGTGTATTGACCTCTGTGCATGCTTTCGCTACCGACCCCACCCGAGGACTTTTTATTCTCATTTTTCTCGGTATTGTGGTGGGAGGATCCCTAGCACTTTATGCGTGGCGGGCGCCCTCGATCAAAAGCAGTGGCGGATTCAACTTAGTTTCGAGAGAGGCGGGGTTACTACTGAATAACGTATTGCTCGTGGTGTCGGCAGCCACGATCCTCTTGGGCACACTTTACCCGCTTGTTATTGACGCTTTAGGGATGGGCAAATTGTCGGTGGGACCGCCATACTTTAATGCCGTATTTATCCCCATTACGGCGCCACTCGCCCTGCTCCTCGGTCTGGGCGCAATGCTTCGTTGGAAAAAAGATAACCTTACCCGACTCATTGAACCCTTAGGCGCCGGATTTGTTATCGCGCTTGTTCTGGGTTTGACGTGGCCATTATTGATGCAAACCTATAGCGTTGCAGCTGCTCTTGGAGGCACTTTGGGTCTTTGGACAATGATGAGTGCGCTTTCTGGGATATGGGCTCGAACACGTTCAGGGAACCGAATCCGCTCCATGAAACGTATTCCTAGATCAGTTTTTGGCATGACAATGGCTCACTTTGGCATTGGTGTATTCGTGATTGGGGTCACGTTTACTTCAATTTATTCTATCGAGAAAGATCTTAGGATGGCGCCAGGCGAGACCTATAAGATCAGCAATTACGTATTTCGATTCGATGGAGTCGAAAAATCAAATGGGCCTAATTACACCGCCGACACAGGGAAAATTACGGTTTTAGAGCAACAAAAGACTGTTGCGTCGCTCAATCCAGAAAAACGCGTCTATCTGGTTCAGCAGATGCCAATGACTGAAGCCTCTATTGATGCTGGCGTGACCCGAGATTTGTACGTCGCATTAGGCGAGCCTCTTGAGGATGGAAAAAGCTGGGCCGTTCGACTCTACTACAAGCCCTATATCCGATGGATTTGGTTTGGCGGCTTGATCATGGTTATTGGCGGCTTTCTATCGGCTACCGATAAACGCTACCGAAAAATTGCGGGTCAATCAGATGTTCATCTTCAATCGAATGCATAAATTAGCAGAACGCTTCTTAGAAGCCTTGAAGATACTTTTGGTTGTCGGCGTGTTTACATCATCAACGATGAGTTTTGCCGCGATAGAAACGTATCAATTTTCTGATACCGAAGATGAGATCCGCTATCAGAAAATGATCGCGGAATTGCGATGCTTAGTCTGTCAAAACCAGAACCTTGCGGACTCAAACGCCGAACTTGCGCAGGATCTCCGAGCGAAAACTTTTGAGATGGTAAACGCAGGCGCCTCCAACAATGAAATCGCTGAATTCATGGTGGCGCGATATGGAGATTTTGTCTTGTATCGTCCCCCACTTAAAGGCCAAACCCTACTCTTATGGATTGGGCCTTTTGGAATTTTACTTATTGCCCTAATCGTTTTTTTCATTACGGTACGACGAAGTCAAACCAACATAAAATTATCAACGCAGGCGCGGGCAAGAGCGGCTTCGCTTTTGGACGAGGGACATTAGGGCGTGTTTTTTCTTTGGCTTATCGCGTCTATTCTTGTGCTCAGCACGCTCGGCGCGTTAATCCCATCCTTCTTGCGAGCACCCAAGGGACTGTCTCTTAATAGAGACAAAATCAATGTCGAAATCGCGAGGGAGCGGGAGGTCGAACTCAAACACGATTTAAAGCAAGGCCTAATTAGTGATGCAGAGTATGACGCTTCGCGGCGCGATCTAGAACAAGGACTCACGTTCGACCTATCACCCCATCCTGAAGGTTCTGAGAATCAACTCTCCGCACCTTTTGCCGCCTCAATCGTTAGCGCATTGATCCCGATCCTCGCGTTCGGTATTTACTTAATGATTGGCAGTCCCGATGCGGTTAATGTCGACTCGCTGCCGACCAACGAAACTACGCCCTCATCGGAAATACAACCCGATGTCGACACTATGCTGGCCCAGATGAAAGAACAGCTAAAGGATCGACCGGACGACGTCCGAGGATGGACGCTCCTGGCAAATGCTCTTATGGGAACCGGCCGATACGCAGAGGCTGTCGAAGCCTACCGCGTCCTGAGATCACTTCAGCCCGATAATCCTGAAATTCTCATTCGGCTCGCGGACGCAATTGCGATGACTCAGGATGGGATATTGGCGGGAGAAGCGGAGCAACTCATCACAAGAGCGCTTGCCATTAGTCCTGACCAACCTCAGGGTCTCTGGCTATATGGTATCGCCGCAGAGCAGAGTGGAAGACTAGATGAAGCACTTGAAGTCTTTAATCGTCTACTCCTCATGGTTGCAAATGAACCGGACGTTCGTATCGAGGTAGAGGCAGTTATTGCCCGAATTCGCCAAACGCAGGATCAAACCTCTGCCACCGATTCGGTTATCGAAGTTAAGGTCGATGTGCCGGCTGAATTAATTGCCTCCATTAGATCAAACGACACGCTCTTCGTCTTCGTCAAAGTTCCCAACGGTCCGCCGATGCCAATTGCGGCACGTCGACTAAGCGCATTGCCCCTCCCAAGAGTTATCACGCTGAACGATGGTGACCGTTTGATAGAAGGCAATTCCCTGTCGAGTTACCCACAACTCGTGATCGGCGCGCACATTTCAAAGAGTGGAAGTGCGACGAAAACTTCCGGTGATATTGTCGGACTTAGTCAGACTTTCTCAATGGCTGACCCACGCGTTATCCAGATTAGCATTAACGAGAGAATCAAGTAACAGCAGATACGATTCCGGGCTAACCGTCTTTATTTGTGGAACTCGATTCGTTCGTTGCGCAAACGGCCTGAACCGCTTTCTCAAGACGTTCCATTCCTTGAGAGATTTCGTCAAAAGAGATAAGAAGTGATGGCGCCAGACGAAGTACATTTGCGCCGGCAACCAAAATAAATACGCCCTCACTCTGGGCGGCCTGAAGAAACTCTCTTGCTTTACCCTTCCACGCATCAGTAAGAACGCAACCGATTAACAGACCCATTCCCCGTACTTGATCGAAAACCCCATAGCGTAAACCGATCTGCATCAAGGCTTCCTCTAATGCCTGCCGCCGCCTCCCAACCCCTGCGAGCGTTTCGGGGTCACTTACAATGTCAAGAACCGCACTGCCAACCGCACACCCCATCGGATTGCCACCCCACGTGCTCCCGTGGGTGCCCACTTGAAGCGATTGGGCAACTTCATTGGTTGCTAGCGTTGCGGCAATAGGAAACCCGCCACCGATGCCCTTCGCGGTCGTCAAAATATCAGGTCGAATACCAAAATGTTCATAAGCATATAGCGTCCCCGTTCGGCCGACGCCAGATTGGACCTCATCGACAATCATCAGTGCATCATGACGGTTACATAGGCGCCGAATTGCCGACATAAAATCGCCTTCAGCTGCAATCACACCGCCTTCGCCCTGAACAGGTTCAACAATTACCGCACACACGTTGTCATCAAACGCACTCTCTAGCGCTTCGATATCGTTAAACGGTAAATGATCAATTGCACCGGGGAGTGGCCCAAATCCCTCTCGGTAATTAGCTTGCCCACCTGCCGTTACTGTAAATAATGTGCGGCCATGAAACGCGTTTTCAAATGCAATAATGCGGTCTTTCTGCTCCCCATGATGGTTATAAGCGTAACGTCGCGCAAGCTTCATCGCTGCCTCGTTCGCTTCAGCCCCTGAATTTGAAAAAAACACCTTATCCGCAAAAGTTAATTCTGTCAGTTGTTTGGCGAGCTTAAGCGCCGGCTCCGTTGCGAAGACATTTGCGGTATGCCAGAGCTTGGTTGCCTGATCTGTCAACACCTCGACAAGCTTGGGATGCGCATGACCCAGGGAATTGACCGCGATGCCGCCGGCAAAGTCAATATACTCACGTCCCTGCTGATCCCACACTCTAGACCCAGCGCCCCTGACCGGAATCATTTGTGCCGGCGCATAGTTAGGCATCATATAGCTGTCGTACCAGTCACGGCTCACTTCGGTCATTTCTCGATCCTTGCTTTCCCCACTTGTAGAGTTGAGAATTCTAGCCTTCTTGAATATAAAAAACATCCAGACAAGTCTTAAAGCTCAACGTAAACCATAGCGCCACACCGGCTAAACTATCGGCATTATGAAAAAACATCCAGATTCGACACATCTCAGCGAGCAAACTCGTGCGATCATTAATGGGCGCTCATCAAAAGATCATCACGGTGTTGTCAATACACCCGTTTATCGCGCATCTACCGTTCTTCATCCAGATGTGGATGCCTTCGAGAAACGGCACGACCCAGCCAATAAGAATCGAGTTGTCTATGGACTGCTGGGGACGCCCACCACTTTTGATTTGGAGACTGTCGTTGCCGATCTAGAAGGTGGCCATGATGCAGTGCTACTGCCTTCCGGCCTTGCTGCGATATCTATTGCGTTAGCGACCTTTTTAAGACCGGGAGATCATCTGCTTATCGCGGATAATGTTTATTGGCCTAATCGAATTTTCTGCGATGAATATTTGACGAATCTTGGCGTGAGCGTCGAGTACTACGACCCATTAATCGGTGGAGATATCAAAGCTTTGATCCGCTCGACCACAAAAGTGATCTTCCTCGAGTCACCTGGATCTCTAACGTTTGAAGTACAAGATATTCCCGCGATTACGGCGGTTGCCAAAGCGCACGGAGTGACTACCATTCTTGATAATACTTGGGCGACGCCTGTCTTTTTTAAATCATTCGCCCATGGCGTCGATGTTTCAATTCACGCCGCGACCAAATATCTGTGCGGACATAGTGATGTCATGATGGGCATCATTGTCTCGGCTGAGCATGTCTCTGAGAAAGTAAGAAGCACCCATCGGCTCTTTGGACAAACTGCAGCGCCAGACGATACTTATTCCACCCTCCGCAGCACGCGAACCTTAATTACCCGATTAAAGTCCCATGAAGCCAATGCCATCGCGCTAGTTGAATGGTTTTTAGGCCGAGATGAAGTATTACAAGTGCTACATCCCGCATTACCCGACCATCCCGGCCATGCCTTCTGGAAACGTGATTTCCTAGGCGCTTCGGGACTTTTCGGTGTGGTTCTTAAACCCAAGTCGCGCCAGTGCTTGCTGGATATGGTCAACGGAATGAGACTTTTCGGAATTGGAGCCAGCTGGGGTGGATTTGAGAGTCTAATGATTCCTGCTTATCCGGAGCGCCATCGAACCGCGACCCAGTGGAAGACAGGCGGGCAGCTTCTCCGGATCCATGCGGGATTAGAAGATATTGATGATTTGAAATCAGATCTTGAAGATGGATTTGTTCGGTTTAATACATAAAATCGCTATCCGGTAGAAAACTATGAGTCTCGATACAAAACTAAAAACAGAGTGCGAATTTTTTTTAGCGGACTTTGAATCAGTATTGCTGTCAACCATAAACCAAGATGGATCGCCCGATCTCAGCTACTCTCCGTATATCGATCATGATAGTGTGTTTCATATTCTAGCCAGCCATCTCTCGGCTCACACTCCAAACCTAATTCGCGACTCTCGCGCAACGCTGCTTTTTATTGAGAACGAAGACAAGTGCGTTCAAATTTATGCGCGCCGGCGGTTACAGTTCCAATGCGCGACAAGACGATTTGACCAAAACACTGCCGAGTGGCAAACACTCATTCCAAGATTCTCGGAACGCTTCGGAGACATTATCGACACCTTGAGCACGCTTCCTGACTTTCAGATATTTTCCCTGGAGCCTCTGGGTGGACAATGGATCAAGGGGTTCGGGAAAGCGTTTAATTTTACGGGTCGGATTAACGGCGACGCGACCCATTTAAATCCAAAGAAAGACCGTTAGCGCGCTAGCCCTCTTGCCCCGTCTCGAGCGCCACATTTGCTTTGTTTAAACTCTTGGCTTTTGTCGTCGATTTTTTGTGATTCTTGTTCGACCTTTTGAGGATGCTCGCAGACGCTTGGGCTGACCGGTCTTCTTCTCCGCTTGAAGCGTTGGTTTTCTTCCAATGCTTCGAATCAAGAGCTTTTTTAAATCCTCTCCCAGCTCCACACTCTCCCCGGGTTGATGTCGATGATCCAGGGAAAATGGTCCATATCGAACGCGAATCAGTCGATTAACCGAGCATCCGATACTTTGCCACATTCGACGAACCTCTCGATAACGTCCCTCTTTGATGACCACTCTAAACCAGCAATTTGCGCCCGTGCCGGGCTTCCCGATCACTGATTCAAAGCGGCACAAGTGACCGTCTAGTTTGACGCCCTTAAGTAATTGACTTAACGCTTCACTGGAAACATTACCGCGCACGCGACAACGATATTCGCGCTCCATCTCGCTCGACGGATGCATGAGTCGATTGGCGAGCTCACCATCAGTGGTGAACATCATCAAGCCTGATGTATTTATATCGAGACGACCAACCGACACCCAACGCTTGCCGCGCAGTCGGGGCAGGCTATCAAAAACATTAGGCCGACCTTGTGGATCACTGCGAGAACAAATTTCACCGATCGGTTTATGGTACAACAGCACCTGCCCGGCGGCAGCCGATTGTCTTGCAAGCCGAACATGCTCGCCATCCACGACGACCCGACAGTTTGAGGTAAGTTGCTGCCCAAGCACCGCTGGGCGTTCATTAACGATAACGCGGCCTTCCATTATCCACGCTTCAATCTCTCGGCGTGAGCCGAGACCCGCTCTCGCTAGTGCTTTATGAATCCGCTCAGTCAAATTCCGAATTTACGGCGACTCGCTTAATCACTGCCTCATCCGAATTGTCGCTGTCCTCTTTAAAATTTAAATCGCCATCTTCGAGCTGACTGGTGTTTGCGGTTTCCTCTGCATCCTCAAGATCAGCAACGTCAGCAAAATCGTCACTCGCTTGAACACCCTCTTCATCCTCCGGCAGGGGCGCTGTTATCTGTAAAGATTCAGGCATATCAATACCAAGCTCTTTCGCAATTTCCACCAATTGTCGCTCCTCATCTAATGTCGGCAGCGCGCCAATCGAATCGAGTCCGAAGTACTCAAGAAACAACGCGGTCGTGACATAGAGCGCGGGATGCCCCGGCACTTCTCTCGTTCCGGACTGTGTGATCCACTCACGTTCAATCAAGACCCGCATAATTTCAGTCGTCACTGTGACTCCGCGAATTTCTTCAATATCGCCACGAGTGACCGGCTGCCGATAGGCAATAATGGCAAGGGTTTCAAGCAGCGCTCGAGAGTAACGAGGTGGACGCCTCTCCCGCAGTATCCGAAGGGCCGGCGCATGGTCGACATGAGTTTGAAATCTAAAGCCGCCAGCCACTTCCACCAATTCGACTCCTCGCCCCTTGTAGTCTTCCTGCAATTGACGAATCCCAGCCTCAATAGATTCTTTCTTGGTACGCTTGTCAAAAAGCGCTAAGAGTTCCCGAACACCTAATGGACGTTCAGAAGAAAAAAGAGCCGCTTCAAGAGCGCTGACCATCTCGGGTTTAACTTTCATGAAGGTTTAACTCTGACGTGAATAGGGGCAAACTCTCCTGCTTGGGTCACTAAAAGAATACCGTCCCTGACCAGTTCGAGGATTGATATAAAGCTAACAACTAGACCCATTCGACCCTCTTCAGGCGTAAAAAAATCTCCTAGTGCAACATATTCACCGCTGCGAACACGCTCCAAAACCTGGCTCATCCGTTCGCGAACTGAAAAAGTCTCGGGGACCATTTGCAAATGCTGCCGACGTGACGCAGCCACCATTGCCACTCGCATTGCCGCAACCAAGTCATCCAGTGATACTTCCACAACTATCTTGGGCGGATCAGGGTCTTCCACAGCGGCATAAGCCAGATGGAGATCCCGCTCAAGTCGAGGCCGCATATCAAGACTCTCTGCCGCATTCTTGAATCGCTCGTAT
Organism: Pseudomonadota bacterium; assembly: GCA_018672825.1. Classification (GTDB taxonomy): domain Bacteria; phylum Pseudomonadota; class Gammaproteobacteria; order Arenicellales; family UBA868; genus UBA868. Next base: position 23,716 of record JABHUE010000049.1, read on the forward strand.
TCTTGAAGTCGACGAATAAGTACGGCACGGGGGTCATCCTCATCCTCTTCATCCGGATCCGGGCGCGGAAGAAGCATTCGTGACTTGATTTCGGCGAGCATCGTTGCCATCACAAGGTAATCTCCGGCAAGATCAAGACGCATCTGTTGCATAAGATCGATGTAATGCGTGTACTGGCGCGTAATATCTGCAATTGGCAAATTAAGGATATCGATATTCTGCTTTCGAATAAGATAAAGCAATAAATCGAGCGGCCCCTGAAAGCTTTCCAAAACCACCTCGAGCGCTTCAGGAGGGATATAAAGATCTTTCGGCCAATGTTCCAGGGGTTTTCCCTCAACAACCGCCGTAGCGTTCTGCAACGAATGCGCCTGGTCGGTTTTAGTGACCGTTTTACTACTCATTGATATTTTGTTCCCACAGCTAAACGTACTTCATTAAGCGTCTCTTCCGCGACTTCACGCGCCCGTTCACACCCCAACTCAATCACCTCGCGGACTCGGCCAGGATTTTGCTCAAACGGTCTGGCGCGATCCTGCAGTTCTGCTTGCTCTTCAAGTATTTTTTCGAGCAAAGGTTTTTTACAATCCACGCAACCAATGCCCGCGCTCTTGCATCCGGCCGAGAGCGTCTCACGTGTGTCGCTGGCGGTATAGATCTTGTGCAACTCCCATACTGGACAACGCTCGGGATCTCCCGGATCATTTCGCCGCTGCCGAGCGGGATCAGTAGGCATCGACATCAAACGGGAATTGACTCTGTCAGGATCATCCCGCATTTGTATCGTATTGTTATAAGATTTTGACATCTTCTGGCCATCAAGCCCCGGCATCTTAGCAGCAGGTGTTAATAATGCCGCCGGCTCCGGTAAAATTTCGCGACCTCCCCCATCCAGAAAACCGACGAGTCGCTCTTTATTTTCTGCCGATATATTTACAGACTGCTGAATGACCGCTAAGGCCTGATCATAGGCTTCCTGATCACCCTCTTGTTGCCACCGCCCTCTCGCTTGACTGAACTGCTTGGCGAGCTTCTTACCAAGCCCTTTAACCGCCTCGCCTGCTTTCTCTTCAAAAGCGCCATCTCGCCCAAAAATATGATTGAATCTTCGAGCAATCTCACGGGTTAGCTCCACATGAGGAACCTGATCCTCCCCGACGGGCACTCCAGTCGCGCGATACATCAAAATATCAGCGCTCTGTAACAACGGATACCCCAAGAAGCCGTAGGTTGCCAAATCCCGTTCTTTCAATTTCTGTTGCTGATCCTTGAAGCTTGGAACCCTTAAAAGCCAGCCCAACGGTGTCACCATCGAAAGCAACAAGTGAAGTTCGGCATGTTGAGGGACTCGGGACTGGATAAATAGAGTGGCTCGCTCAGGATCGACGCCGGCCGCCAACCAATCGACCAGCATATCCCAAACATGGGTGCCCATCTCACTGGGGTCATCATAATGCGTCGTCAATGCATGCCAATCAGCCACAAAAAAGAAGCATTGACTTCGCTCTTGCAACCTTACCCAGTTTTTTAAAACGCCGTGATAATGGCCAAGATGTAAACGTCCTGTTGGACGCATCCCCGACAGAATCTTGCCCGCTTCAGGCTCAGAATTCATGATTGAGTATTATGTCCAAGCGATCACTCGTAAGGATAAAAAATGAAATAAAACACCATTTCAGAAGGCAATATTTTAACCCATTGTCGGGCAAATTTGAGGCCTTCGTTTAATTTGCTTCGGGGAAATCAATGATGCCTTCTCGAGCCACCTCTTGATTATCACAATCCCTAAGGCAGGCGCTCAAGGTAACCCCACCCGGGAAAACCATCTCGCCCTCGATCTCCGCGAGCGGCTCAAGAACAAATCGACGAAGTTGCATGCGGGGATGCGGAACCGATAATACGTCGCTATCGATTATTTGATCCCCGAACAAAAGAAGATCAAGGTCGATAACCCTAGGACCAAATCGCTCGCTCGTCCGAATTCTGCCAATTTCTGCCTCAATTTCCAGTAATCGCTCCAAAAGTACGCCCGAACCTAGACTTGTTTTGACTCGGGCAACTCCATTGAGGAAATCCGGTTGATCATCGAACCCAACGGGTGCTGTGCGATAAAAAGATGACACCGCAGTAACCGAGGTGCCAGATTTACTGACCAGCAAGCGAAGCGCGGATTGGATCGCCTTCTGTGGGTCACCCAAATTAGCACCGAGACCGATCCAAGCATTAACCGAACCTTTATCGCTAGTCATTCCGAGGGTTTCCTAGACTGTCGTTTACGGGGTCGCCGACGGCGCTTTGACTGGCTTTTTGGACTCCCCAGAGACTGAATCATCAAAATGGTCTGCTCGTCATTAGCTTCCTGAATTTTTGTCCACCAATCCGCAATTTCTACCTTTACTTCTCCCGCTTGTGATCGGAGCAACAAAAAGTCATATCCCGCCCTAAATCGCTTATGTTCCAACAGACGCTTTACGGTTCGAGGACGGCGCGCTTCCAGACGAATCTGCATGTCCCAAATATCCATAACGACCGTTGAGATCCGGCGCGGAATAGCAACGCGCTGAATCTGCCGCCCGAGCACATCAATAGCCGCATTGTGCATCTGAATCAAACTCGCCGGCTTTGTCGACTCGCTTAACCGAAGCCGTCTCGACACGCAGCGCCAAAGTAGGACAGCAAAAAGAAAGGCGGCAATTACCGGCTTGCCCTCATCAATTCGGCGATCCGTATTCTCCAGTCCTTTAAAAACAATGCCCGAGTCGGGATGAATATCGCTCGAGTCAAAAACGCGATCGGCTTCGGGAAATAATTCCGAAAACAAGCCCATCGACCGGAGTTCTAAAAAGACCCTGACCGCAAAGCCGCTATGGAAAAGCTTCAAGATCTCGTCAAATAAACGGGCGGGAGGCACCTGACGCAATAGGTAGGCAGATTCTCGACAAAGCGACTCACAAGCTGGATCAACAAAAAGATCTAACTTTGATTTAAACCGAGCAATACGAAGCATCCGAACCGGGTCTTCCTCTATGCGTCGCGCTGGATCACCGATGAACTGTAAAACTTGTTTTTTGACATCAGAGAATCCGTCAACATAGTCAGTCACCGTATTGGATTCAGTGTCGTAATAAAGCGCATTAATCGTGAAATCGCGACGAACAACATCCTGATCACGAGTGCCGAACACATTGTCACGCAGAATGCGCCCAGACGCACTGTAAGACGAATCATCATCCGCCCTCGGATCGATACGCTCAGAGGATGCGCGGTAAGTTGATACTTCAATTACCTCTCGACCCATCCGCACATGCACAATTCGAAATCGACGTCCAATGATTCTAGAGCGAGCAAAAACGTGGCGAACCTCTTCGGGCGTCGCATCAGTCGCGACGTCGAAATCCTTGGGAATTTTATTGAGCAACAAATCTCGGACACAACCGCCCACGAGTTCGGCCTGGAAACCCTTGCTTTTGAGTTCCTCGATAATCTTTCGAGCGCCTTTGCTTACCGATGAAACCTGCAAACCATGCTCTACAGGGCTCAACGTACGGGGAATTGACACCTTGAAGGCATCGCTAGAATGGGATGGTTTCAGACTAATGGTACTCGGGGCTTTAAACCGGTGGACGGCCCCTGAACCAATGCCAGGACGTCGACCAAGTGGAAAAATTGTGTCCCGCTATGGTAGCATCCGCACCCGATAAATGCTCCCTTCGTCTAGCGGTTAGGACGCTGGCCTCTCACGCCGGAAACAGGGGTTCGATTCCCCTAGGGAGCGCCAGTCTAAGATAAGAGCCCAGAAATCAATATTGCTCGATTCCTGAACGATCAACTAATTAACTTCTTTCCAAATAGCGCATTACATCGCTGGTAAATCTATGATAGCGTTGCCTTAATCGAGAAGAGCAGCGCTCTATCCTCGATGTTGCCTAATTTTCTTTCTTCCGCTTCATGTCGGAAAATTCTTTGATCGTCAAGATCAGTGCCAAGCCCATCAGGGAAAAAACAACTACTCCTGTCAGGAATAAAACTTGATCAGTCATTGAGTTTCCCCCAGATCATCATGAGCTTAAAGTAGATTCCAAAACCCAAAATGGCCGGCACCCATATCGCCGTGAAGAGCCCCTCCATCTGTTGCCCGCTAAACCACAAATAACCCGATACAAAAAAGGAAAGCATCACGCCTAACAACAAAAAAAAGTCAGATCGCTTGAACATTCGAACTCCTTTACCTGTCTTTTGTAGAAAATGCGGCAATTAAACATCCAACCACCGCAACGCCCGACGGGGTTCTAATGTTCGTGAGACCGGTGCCTGATAATTCCAGAGGCACCGCTCCCACCAACCCTAAAACCACATACCCTATTCCGGACACTATGAACAACATGCCCACGCGTTCTAGAATTACATTATTCATAAAAGGATAGTAACGAGCGAGGATGAATTTACCGTGAATCTGTTCGCAGCATTTTATTTCACGCCGAAGAGAATCTATCCCGCTCTAATTTAAAGTGTCTCGCGAATCCCGT
>JABHUE010000008.1 GCA_018672825.1 Pseudomonadota bacterium
CGGCTCAAGCTCAGGGCAAAAACGACCTTGTTGGGCAAATTGTGAGGATACTCCAATTTGTTGGGCTTCCAAGACCACGATATCTTCTGCCATCCCGATTTGCATTCGTTCCTCATAGGTCGCAAGCGTCGCCGCAAAACCTTTCAATTGCATTACATCCGCATCAAACATTAACCGCATACGAACCTGGGTCTCGGTGGGACCAATAGGCGTAACCTCCAGCATCCAAAGGGCATCGCGGGATGCGGCAAAACTAAGATTAGGGTAAACCCAGGAATAACGCGTCCCATTGGAAAGACGACCGGTTAAGCCGGGCAGCAAAGGCAATTCATTATGATCTTTCGCGAGTACGCCGACACTTCCCTTTTTGACATGCTCCCCAAACTGGCTCACGAAACAACCTGTCACAGGTTCGGGCGGATCAGGATCCCGATAAAGCGAGCCAAATGTCCCTGGATGAACTTTCTTCAAATGATAGTACTCATTAAAAACTTCAAGAAAAAGTTTCCAATTGCACTGTACTTTGAATTCGCGCTGGCTCGCCGTTCTTAAAGCTTCAAGATTCCAAGGTTGATGTAAGTCAGAAAAACCGCTCAGCCAGTCATCAACGGAGCCGGCCGCCCCATCGAGATTAACAAATATGAATCCTTCCTGAACAGCGCTTGAGATCTGAATCAAACCAAAATCTGACTTGTCAAAATCTATTGATGATTTCATCCGCGGCGTGGCGGTCAAGGCGCCATCAAGGGCATATCCCCACCCGTGAAACGGGCAGGCGATCTGTCGAACGCATCCTCGACCTTCAGATAAAAGTTGCATCCCGCGGTGCCGACAGGTATTTGCGAACACGCGAATTTCCCCATCATCTCCTCGGACAGCAACTAGTGGCGTATCCGCAACCGTCGATGCGAAATACTCCCCCACATTACCCAGATCCTCGGCCCTTCCAAAACTCACCCAACCACCTGAAAAAATCCGCTTGCGCTCAGATGCATAAACATCGGGTGAAAAATAACAAGATGGCGGCAACGTGTAGGCTGTTTCTACAGGACCTTTCACTTTATCCCATCCGGAAACTGTACTCATCGTAAGTCCTATAGGCGTAGCAAATAGATCTCCAATTTTGCCTTTTTTTTTAAAACGAGGACATCTTTTTCGATGCCCTTAACAAAGAGGAAGCTGATTAATACATGTCCTGAGGGTCGATATCCACCGACCACCGAACACGGGAAGACTCTGGCAAGGACTCAAGTATTGCAATCCATTCATCAAGGAATAAATGAAATGCTTTCTCATTCACACTCTTCATCAGAAGCTGCGCCCGAAAACGACCTGCCCGGCGCTCCATAGGAGACGGAATCGGGTCAAACACCTCTACCGACTCGATTTCGGCTACGGTCCGAGATACTGAAAGAGCACGCCGAAGAAAGGAAATCGGTGCCTGGGGCTTTGGCGACTCAGCCCTAAGGAGCGCAAAGCGAGCAAATGGCGGATAGCCTGCCTGCTGACGCTCCGTCAGAATTGTTCTCGCAAAACCATCAAAGTCATGTTGCACAACCCGAGAGAGCACTTCGCTATTCGGATGCGCAGTTTGTATCAACACATCTCCACGGCGCTTACGCCGGCCCGCACGCCCCGACACCTGAATCAACTGCTGAAATAACCGTTCAGGACCCCGAAAGTCCACGCTGTATAGGTTCTGGTCAGCAGAGAGAACACAAACAAGGGTCACCCCCTCAAAGTCATGACCCTTTGAGAGCATTTGAGTCCCGACCAGAATATCAATTTGTCGCTCATTGACTGCAGTAAGAATCTCAGTAAGGCGATGCGGTGAAGCGGTGATATCACTATCCAATCGATCCACTCTAGCCTCTGGAAAAATTTGGGCCAAAGCCTCTTGAACGCGCTGAGTCCCGTCTCCGGAGAAGAATAAATTTGAACTCGTGCACTCGGGACAGGCTTCAGGAGAGCGGGATTGGCTCCCGCAATGATGGCAAATCAGTTTTTGCGATCGACGATGAAGCGTAAGCCTTGCGTCACAGCGCTGACACATTGCCTGCCAGCCGCAAGCAGAGCAACTGACAACAGGTGCAAAACCCCTTCGGTTTACAAAAACAATGCTTTGCTCTTTTTTTGCAAGGCGATCTTTAAGTGCCTCAACAACCGCAGCAGAAAGACCTTCGTTTATCGACTGATGATTGACATCTACCACCGCGACCCGCGGCATCTGGCTACCCCCAGGACGCGTTGAGAGTCTCAGGTGCTGATATCGGCCAGTGGCCGCATTAGCAAGACTTTCTAGAGATGGCGTCGCAGAGCCGAGAACAATCGGAATCTTCGCCATTTGCGCGCGTTTCACCGCGACATCGCGAGCGCTATAACGGAAGCCTTCCTTTTGCTTATAAGATAGATCGTGCTCCTCATCGACCACGATAAGGCCAAGTCGACAAAACGGCGCAAATATCGCTGATCGCGTACCCAAAATGACCGAAGCCGCGCCCTGGCGGCATCTCCACCATGATTGATGACGCTGAAACGCCGTAAGACCGGAGTGAAAAACAGCTAATCCTCCAGAGATATTTGCGCTGAAACGCTCAACAAGTTGAGGGGTTAGCGAAATCTCTGGAACCAGAACGAGTGCCTGCTTACCGTCAGCCACGACTTTTTTTACGCAATCGAGATAAACCTCGGTCTTACCACTACCCGTGACACCTTCCAGAAGATGCGGCGCATAAGACCCCAGTGAACGGGCGATCGTGCTAGAAGACTCAAGCTGCTCACAATTGAGCTCAATGCTCGACCTAGCCTCAACGTTTGGCAACACCGGAGGATCACAAGTCTCTGTCCAACCCAACTTCACGAGGCGAGCAAGCGCCGTAGACGCGCCCGATGATACTTGCTCGGCAATATCACGAGCCGACAAGCCATCAGGGCCCGCATTCACCAGCAATTCAATCACCCGCTTTTGAATGTGAGATCTCGCCGAAATCTGACTCAGTGCGCTTAAGCCCTCTTGTCGAACACGATAATGCTTCGGCACGACAGGCTCAATCGCACAATCCTGCCGCAACTTGGTCGGCAAGGCCGCCTGCATTACCTCGCCGATTGGATGGTGATAGTATCGAGACGCCCAATTTAGGAGATCAAATAACTCCGGCGTTAGCGCAGCTTCAGAATCAAGTGTTTTCTTGATCGGACGAAGTTTCGAATCTGGCAGCAAACTTGTGTCTGAAACATCACAAACAATTCCAACAACAAAACGCTTTTGAAGGGGAACAAGCACTCGACTGCCCAGCTTGGGCGCTGCTCGTCCTTCTTCAACCTTGTAGTCAAACAATCGCCGCAGTTTCACAGGCAAAGCGATTCGAAGAATCTTCTCTTCTGATGCCATTAATTAGAAGTTCGCATGATGAGTAATTTACCGCCAACTGCTTTTGACACACTCAAGTTGTCGCGCCTAAATAATTGAGAGTTAGTAAGGTTTTCGGTTTGCGCACATATTCTGTGGATAACTTTGTGTACAACTAGATCATCCCAAAACTTTTTTCGGGGCCTGAGATAACTTTTTATAGTTTGCCTATTTTTTAGGCATAAAATTTCGAACATTTTTTCAACTACTTACGCGTGCTTAGCCGCTTTATCTGAGATTCATCTTCTCTGTGAAGGTCAAAGTACTCAGCATCGGCTGATCTGTGAACAACCATAAAAATCTTGGCTCCAATCGGTGTGCGAGTTGCTGTTTATGATCAGTGAGTTAGGCCCAAATCTTTAAATACCGCGATAGATAAATCACGCATGTGTCCCTCGAACATATCACTAATTCGGCGTTTTGCGTAAGAACCTTGTTGCTCTCGAATTGAGCGTTATTTTGGGCCTCTTTGACCCCTTCGTGGAAATTTGATCGCGACCTGCCAAAAAACGTATATCGTGAGATAGCGAGTCGTCGTGATATGTGAAAACTGACTCACCTACAGAGCCAACATCAAAAGAGCCGACATCAAAGTAGTTCGCAAATTTTCAGAACCAGATTAAGCGCAGAGAAATCAGCACAAAATTATGGCGTATGTCATCAATCCGGTCGACGACGAGTCAAAATCTCACCAAAACTGACGTACTCGCTGGCACCGAGTCGACCAATCGGATTGATCTTGTCAGCAAGAATCTTGGAACGCCCTTTTTCATCTTCCCCGATTGCACCGTCGTCGACAAAAACCCCGTTAACCTCACCCAAGATTAAAGATTGCAAGGAATCGCCAAGAGTTTGAATATCGTAAACGCTGCAGGCAAAGGCGACTTTCGCGCAGGAAAGTCGGGGAAGACGTGATCCCTCAAATTTTTCCGTCTCAAGTCCTAGGGCTTCAATTTCTGATACACCGGGGGCTAAGTTCGCGGACGAGGCATTCATCTCATCAAGCTGGTCAAGGCTTGCGATATGGACGACAAACTCTTTCCGGTCTCTAATGTTGTCGCGCGTATCCTTCGCAGCGCCATCGGGCTTCAATCCAGCTGAAATCATGAGCAACGGTGGATCACTGCAAACTGCGTTGAAATAAGAGTAGGGCGCTAGGTTCAGACTCTGATCGGGATTCTCGGACAGCACCCAGGCAATCGGTCGGGGAACGATTGTCTGAGTCATCGTAATGTAGACCTGCTGGGCGGTCATTTTCCCAAAATCAATATACATGCCTGCTTTCCTTGATCCTCTTATCAGAATCGTGAAACTGATTATTTGTCGATTAGATTATTTTCCGAAGCTCGTATTCAAGAATCCCCTCAGCACCGCGCTTGCGAAGGTCAGGGATCAACGAACGAACCCGATCACGATCGACAACCGTCTCAAGCGCCACCCAATCCGTATCGGCCAAGTCACTCACGGTAGGGGCATGAAGGCTTGGCAGTAAAGCGGTAATTTCGCCAAGTTTGGCCTTCGGTGCGTTCATCTTAAGAGCAACTTTTTGATGGGCCGCCAGGGACGCTTGAAGCAGTAACGCAATATCTTCAATTTTTTGTTTTTTCCAAGGATCTGCCATTGCGGCCGGACTAGCGATCAATCGGGTGTGAGTGTGCAGAAGGTCGCAAACAATCCGCAGCCCGTGCGCTCGGATTGTGCTACCGGTCTCGGTGATTTCCACCACGGCATCAACCAGACCCTCTACCGCTTTAGCTTCAGTCGCACCCCATGAAAACTCAACCTCACAGTCAATACCGCGCTCCTGCATATAAGTGCGGGTAAAATTGACAAGCTCGGTCGCAACCCGTTTACCCTGCAAATCCTCAATACGTTGAATATCCGAGTCCTGTGGGACAACCAGTACCCATCGACACGGCTGATCGGAGCTTTTCGAATAAATAAGGTCACAGACCTCTTCAACCTGCGCGCCACTATCCAGAATCCAGTCAAGGCCTGTCAAACCAACATCCAGAACCCCTTTGGACACATAAGTCGCCATTTCCTGCGAGCGCACCAGCGCACAGGAGATTTCCGGATCATCGATGGTGGGAAAATAATTTCGGGATCGGGGCTGAATTTGCCAGCCTGCCTGACGAAACAAGGCGATCGTCGCCTCTTCCAGACTTCCCTTGGGAACGCCGAGCTTCAGTTGAGTCATAGTTTCAGGGTTTGCGACAGAAAACGACCGGCGATTATGTCATAACCCGGCGATCTTAATCGCGTACATACTATTTAACCTTTAAGTTGCTGTATTAAAGGCAAAATATTCTCTTCCATGGATTTAAAATCAAGCGGGCCAATATGCTTGTATCGAATCAAGCCTGATTGGTCTATGACAAAAGTCTCCGGCACCCCGTATACCCCCCAATCAAGCCCCACCTGGCCCTCTC
>JABHUE010000033.1 GCA_018672825.1 Pseudomonadota bacterium
CGATGCGATACGGCGAACCCTCAGTTAATTCCGTTATGACTCATCTTGCGAACGAAGGTATATCCCGACTCGTCGTGCTGCCCCTTTATCCTCAGTTTTCCTGCAGCACCTCCGCGTCAGTTTTCGATGCGGTCAATGATGTCTTGAAAAGCTGGCGCAATCTTCCAAGCACCCATCTCATACGGGACTATCACTGTCATCACGGGTATCTCGAGGCTTTAACTCAATCTGTTCATGAGCATTGGGCAAAGCATCCGAGAGGCGAGAAACTCATCATGTCATTTCACGGCACCCCGCAACGTTATGCTGATCAGGGAGATCCCTACCACGAGCAGTGCCACGCAACGGCGAAGGCGTTGGCGGACCGATTAGCACTCAATTCTGATCAGTGGATGCTAACGTTCCAATCGCGATTCGGAAAAGCGCCCTGGTTGACGCCCTACACTGATAAAACGCTTGAAGCGCTCCCCGCCTCAGGCACCAACAGCGTCGATATTATCTGTCCTGGGTTTGCCGCCGATTGTCTCGAAACCCTTGAAGAAATTGCTGAAGAAAACGCGGAGATTTTTGAGAAGGCTGGGGGCAACACCTTTTCTTATATTCCATGTCTTAATGCCCGACACGATCACATCAAGGCGCTGTCAGCGGTCATCCGGCAGGACGTTCCAGGTTGGTTCGCTCCATAACGAGACCTAGCGGACTCCAGATCGCAGCTCATCAATGACGACGCCGGTGTCCGGCCGTTTTTGATGCCATATCCAGAACGATTCTGCTGCCTGCTCCACTAGCATCCCCAGACCGTCAACCGCACTTGCGGCGCCCGCGCTCATCGCCCAGCGCATAAACGCAGTGGGTTGATCAGAATAGGCAAGATCATAAGCAATGCTCCTTGGATGAAACACCTGATTGGAAATATCAGGAAGACCCCCGGTTAAGCTTGTTGCAGTCGCGTTAATGACAAGATCGAAAGACCCGGAAATATCCTCGAAAGCGCATGTCTGCACTTTTGCGCCTTTGGCGAGTATCGCGAGGTCTTCTGCTCGGGACAGCGTTCGATTCGTTAGGACTAGACGACCAATGTTACGCGACAGAATAGGATGGAGAATCCCGCGTGCCGCGCCGCCAGCACCGATCAGAAGTATTTCAGCGCCAGCGATAGAGGAATCAAGGTTACGTTCAAGATCTTTCATAAACCCGATGCCATCTGTGTTATCACCCAAGATCTGTCCGTGCTGCGAAAACGACAACGTATTAACCGCACCGGCGAGTGCGGCCCGCTCACTCACCTCATCCGACAAACGGCGCGCGGCTTCCTTGAAAGGTATGGTCACATTAAGGCCCAGAAGTCCTCCTGCCTGCAGATGATGAACCCCTTGCTCAAAAGCGATGGGATCCAGATCAATGGCCTCATAGTCCAACGTGATACCAAACTGACGCGCGAAAGCATCATGAATGCGGGGCGATTGACTATGGCCGATCGGATGCCCCACCACTGCGCAGCGGCTTACTGTTTTTTCGAAATTAAAAATATCGTTCACCGCTGCCTTAACTCCTTTTAGTTATTAAAAAACGCCATCCATTAAGGATTGGTCCGCAAACTTGTATGATTACCCTCCAAACCAAATTTTAGAGGAAAGTTGGCGGAAAATTTGTTGCAACCGCCCCAATAAAAGCGCGTTACCTTATGGCCATCCTAACCCACCCGCCAGAAATCCCTATTAACGTCGCATCAATTGTCGATGCCCATATCGATCGATTAGCCGTTATCGATAAGGAGCTTCACGGGAAAACACCAGATCACTCTAATCTGAAATCACTCCGTCAGGTCATCGCAGGAAGCGAATTTATCGCGCGCAATCTTGAAACCACAAAATACCTGTTGAGAGATATCAAAGCGTCAGTCGCTCCCCGCCAACCCGGTGAGATTACGAAGACCATTGGCAATCTCAGCGAAGACACTTCCACGCTCATGTCCGAGCTTCGACAAATTCGGAAAATAGAAATCACTCGCCTCGGATGGCGTGATCTGATGGGTCTTGCGCCCCTCAATGAAGTGATGTTAACCCTCTCTGAACTGGCTGACGCCTCTATCGATGCCGCTCTTTCATGTGCGCATCAGAAAATTCGAGAACAATATGGAGAGCCCATAGGCGAGGTCAGCAGCGAGCCTGTACAACTCAGTGTGATCGGCCTCGGAAAGCTTGGCGGACGAGAGCTCAACATGTCCTCCGATGTTGATCTCCTTTTTAGTTTCCGTGAATCTGGATATACCGATGGTTCAAAATCAATCAGCAATCATGAGTTTTTCGTAAAAGTCGGACAACACCTTATCGACCTACTGCAGAGGCCAACCGATCAAGGAATAGTGTTCCGAGTTGATATGCGATTACGCCCAAATGGAAATAGCGGACCCCTCGCGCTTTCCTTTGACGCGCTCGACCATTACTACCTCACCCATGGTCGGGACTGGGAGAGATATGCACTCATTAAAGCCCGGCCCGTAGGCGGCGATATGGGTGCAGGCCAGGAGCTGATTGAAAATATTCGACCCTTCATCTATCGAAAATATCTCGATTTTGGGGCCATTGATGCCATTCGCCGCATGAAGTCCCTGATTGAGCAAGAACAGTCAAAAAAATCCCTTACCCGGAATCTAAAGCTCGGCAGAGGGGGAATTCGGGAGATTGAGTTTGTGGTCCAAAGTCACCAATTAATTTTTGGAGGACGCGACAAAAGATTGCAAACCCCGAGTTTCTATCAGGCGCTTCAATTATTACCTGAAGCGCAGACGCTTTCACAAGACACCTGTCATCAGCTCAAACAGGCCTATGAGTTCCTTCGCAGCATTGAGCATCGCCTGCAGATTTTGGACGACCAGCAGACTCACTCCTTGCCCACCGAAGATGTGAGTCGTGCCCGCATTGCTTTTTCCTCGGGCTTTGGATCCCCGGAGGCGCTCGAACTTGAGCTGGTTACGGTTACCGAAAATGTGCACTCAGTGTTTCAATCTGTATTTAATGAAGCAACTGATGGAGGATCGGAAAAACCGGATTCCGGTTTTGAGGACCTTTGGCGGAGTGCTGTCACTGAACAGGCAGAACCCGAGCAGATCGCTCAGCTCGGCTTTCAGGAGCCTCTACAGATTAAGTCTCTATTAGAGGGTATCCCGCGCAGTCGCTTTTATCAGGCCTTCTCGCGCGAGGGTCGGGAACGACTCGACACATTAATGCCCAAAATCCTCCAGCAGTGCCTGGCTTCGGAATATCCTGATACAGCGCTAACGCGTTCGATATTCCTCATTCAGTCAATTGGTCGGCGATCAGCCTATCTCGCGCTTTTATCTGAGAACCCTTTAGCGCTATCTCAACTCGTACGACTCGTATGCGCATCGAGCGAAATCAGTCAATGGATTGCAAAACATCCCGTCATTCTGGACGAGCTGCTCGATCCCATTGCCACTTTTCAAGTGAAAGATCGCCTCGAAATTACCCAAGAACTTCGTACAAAGATGGAACGAGCGGAGACAGATCTAGAGGCCGGAATGGAAGTACTCCGTGAATTTCGACAAGCCTACACCCTACGGGTTGCGGCCGCTGATATTGCGGGATTAATCGACACCAAAACAGTGGCTCTCTCACTGAGCGCCCTCGCTAGTGCACTGCTCGACGAAAGCTTGAAACTTGCTGAGGCCACTCTCGACACCGTCGAGCGGCCGAGCAACATTGATCTTGGCATCATCGCCTATGGAAAACTTGGCAGTGAAGAATTAGGTTATCACTCAGACCTCGACATTGTCTTTGTCTTTGATGAATCTTCGGAAAGTGAGAACACTGAACTTTCAGC
>JABHUE010000007.1 GCA_018672825.1 Pseudomonadota bacterium
ATTTGTCTTAAATATGGGCGAGCCGGTCAAGATAGACTATCTTGCTCGTCAAATGATTCGCCTCGCAGGTAAAGTTCCAGATGACGAGGTTGAAATTAGGTATACCGGATTGCGCCCGGGTGAAAAATTATCAGAAGAATTATTTCACCCAGATGAGAGTCTCGCCCCGACAGATTATGAAAAGATTCTCCTTGCTCAGGCAAGAGCTACTACTCCGGATAAATTCTGGAAGCTCTTAGAGCAATTAGCTTCGAGCATTGAGGCATGTGATCATAAGTCTGTTCGCGATATATCTCTTGAACTTGTGCCTGAGTATCAATCTATCTCGGGATCGCCGGACCTAGATGCGTCTAACGCCGCCGCTTAGCGCGGTAGCGTTAGTCTCCTGCCAACGCATAAACAACAACTCCGAACGAAGGATTATCAAAATAAAGCGGCTCCCCGAGCACTAACGGCGTCGAATGCCAAATTTGCATCCCCGGTCGGTTTTCGACAAAAACAGGTATTTTCCCGTCTATCAACAGGCCATCTTCGGAAACTTCCTGTAGGGCGCTTATTAATGTGAGTCGAGGTCGTGAACCTTTCGAGGTTGTAAAACCAATCGAGAGCCGGGCGAAACTGGACCGGTCTTTTGATCGGACTGCAAAAATCCCGGCACTTCCGGATCCGGGTATCGTCGTCTTGCCATGCATCAGAATTTTGAGTCCCGTTATCGACGTTATTCGATCTTTGATCGGGGTTAGCGCCGAGTTCTTCTTAACGATAGAGTGTCGAACCGAATCCGTCATGGGAAGCGAAAGAATCCTAGATAAACTAATTAAAAATTCCTCATTTAAGGTGGTTTTGCTTTGGGAATTCGTTGGAGGATATGCAAACGCAAGATATTCAACACTGAGGCGATTGCTGCCTAGCGCGGGTGACTCTGCGAATACTAGATAACACGCTAAGATCAAAAACGTCTTTTTCATTTAGGTTGTATTTGGCATGATGGGCATTCGATCGGAAACCTATTGATTAAGCCTCTGGAGGCTTTCGGTCCACTCTTGTACCGGACGCTGGGGGTCTAGGGTTTCTAGAATCCACTCGCAAAAATCCGCTCGTGTATCGGTGTCTGATAGGTCCCCGGAGATTTTTAATTTGACCGGAGAGATCATCTGAAAAAATTGACGCTTCGTGTTTAGTAAATATGACAACCCCTGGCTGTCGACCTGCGCATCGGGATTGAACTGAAAACTCCCGCCGTTAGGACCCAGCCGAACATGAGCGATCCCCAGAAGACTTGCAATCAGTCTAAATCGCGACAGATTGAATAGCATCTTTGTTTCCGGCGGCAACACACCAAATCGGTCAATAATTTCAAGTTGCATATTGTGCAGGTCCTCGGATTCCGCCAAATTGGATATCCGTTGATACAGTACGAGTCGGGTATGAACGTCGGGTAGGTAATCTGACGGAATAAACGCTGAGACGCCTAGCTCAACATCTGTGGGTCTATTCGCTTCTAGATCCTGAAAAGGTTTCAGGGAGTTATCTGAAAGGTCGCGTATTGCCCGATTGAGGTAGTCGGTATAAAGCGTGAATCCGACTTCTTCCATCGCGCCACTTTGACCTTCGCCCAGCAACTCTCCTGCACCACGAATTTCTAGATCCTGGTTTGCAAGGGCGAACCCGACGCCGAGTTCATTAAGCTCTTCAATTGCCGCGAGCCGCCTGGACGCGGTCTCAGTAATCGCTTCTTGCTCAGGGGTGAGTAAAAACGCGAATGCCTGATGCTTTGATCGACCGACTCGCCCACGAAGTTGGTGTAATTGTGCGAGACCAAATCGATCTGCTCGATTGATAATGATCGTGTTGGCGGTGGGAACATCGATACCGCTTTCTATTATCGTGCTGCACACCAAGATATCGAAACGCTGGTGATAAAAATCACGCATCACGGTTTCAAGTTTCCCACTTTGCATTTGACCATGGGCAACCTGGATATTCGCATCGGGGAGTAAGTCGCGTATCGTTTCGCTTACTCTCTCAATACTTGATACTTCGTTGTGCAGAAAGTAGACCTGGCCTCCTCGATGCAATTCCCGTAAACACGCTTCTTTGATTATGCTTTTTGAGTAGGGTTGGACACTTGTTTTTATTGAAACTCGACCGGCGGGAGGCGTCGATATCAGTGATATCGAACGGATTCCCGATAGTGCGATGTTAAGTGTTCTCGGGATTGGTGTCGCGGTCAGTGTCAGGACATCAACTTCTTCACGCATCTGCTTGAGCTGTTCCTTTTGACGCACACCAAATCGGTGTTCCTCATCGATAATGACGAGACCAAGCGCCTTAAAGGTTATGTCTTTCTGTAGAAGACGATGGGTGCCAATAAGGATATCGATCTTGCCGTTTCTGACGTCGACAATGATTTTTTCGATTTGCGATTTAGAAAGAAAACGAGACAAACACGCGACTCGAATAGGCTGATTCGCGAATCGATCCCGAAAGGTTTCAAAGTGTTGCTGCGCAAGAAGAGTTGTTGGGGTGAGAATCGCGATTTGTTGGTTGTTCGACGACACAATAAAAGTTGCTCGTAACGCAACCTCGGTTTTGCCGAAACCCACGTCTCCACAAATCAGTCGATCCATGGGTTGATTGGCGCCAAGATCCTCTCTGACCGCTTCGATCGCGTTTTCCTGATCTATCGTTTCCTCGAAAGGGAACTCGCTCGTAAAAGCCAGATATTGTTGCTCTGCGACAGTAAGCGACTTCCCGACTCTAAGCGTTCGAAGTGCTTGGGTTTTAAGAAGTTCCGCTCCAACATCGTAAGCCCTTTTCCGAGCTCGCGATCGCGCCTTTTCCCATTGCTCGCCCCCGAGCGTATGCAGTGGAGCAGTATCAGAGTCGCCTCCGATGTATCGAGACAGCACCCCAATATTGAAAACAGGGATATAAAGCTTCCCACCCCCTTTATAGCTGACAACAATGAATTCATCTAACTTTCCATCAATTGAGAGTGACTTCAAACCCTCATACCGCCCAACGCCATGATCAATGTGAACAATTGGATCCTTGGGTTTCAGTTCAGCGATTGATCGAATGATAGCTTCAGGATCACTTGAGCGTCCGCGCCTTTTGTTCTGACGTTTCTTTGAGCCATAGAGTTGCGATTCGACAACTACTTCAGGAGCTTCATCAGGAATGCAAAGGCCACGATCTAGAGGAGAAACACAAATCCCAACTTGAGCGTCACGATCACTCACGAATCCATGCCATGATGAATACTCGTGAACTAGTAGATTGTAGGACCGAAAAAGGTCTAGGAATGTTTCTGCTCGACCTGCAGACTCTGCACTTACTAAGATCGGGAATTCTTTTGATTTTTTTACACGGTTAATCAGCGTCAGGAAAGGCTCTGAAGCCTGATGATCGACGGGATAAACGGGCACCTCAGTAACTGCTTTAATCTCAGACTTATTTGAAACATCGGAATTGGTTTTTATAACGCTCTTGGATTCGATTCGCTCGACAACCTCTCGCGGGGCCATTGAGATTTCGCCGGGAGGCATTGGCGGACGCTCTTGATCATAGGAGAACTGTAAATATCTGTCATTCAGGGTTGCCCACTCCGAATTCAAAAGGTCTTCGAAATCGTCTGGTACGACCCAGGTCGCCTGCTCCGGGAGATAATCAAAAATTGTTGCAGCATGTGAGAAAAACAAAGGGAGGTAGAACTCTATTCCCGATGGGAATTTTCCTTGAGAAACATCTCGATAAATTATCGAGTTTTGAGGGTCTCCCGAGAATGTACGTCTGTAATTCGCTCGAAAGCGATCAATGGCATTCTGGTCAGTTGGAAATTCCCGAGCTGGCAGGATTGAAAGTGAGTCAGTTTCGCCAACAGACTTTTGAGATTCGGGATCGAAAAAACGAATTTTTTCGATTTCATTTCCAAAAAGATCAATACGAAAAGGTTTTTCGGATCCGGAAGGGTATACATCAATGATGCCGCCACGGACCGCAAATTCGCCCGGCGATATCACGCGTGAAACCGAAAGATAACCTGAGTCGGACAGCCGACTCCTGAAGGCTTGCGGATCAAGCGCACCACCTTTTTTCAGTTTAAAACTGTTCGAAAGCAGAAACTCCGGCGGCGCTAGTCTTGCAAGCAGTTGATCGGCCGCGATGATGACGATTTGCGCCTCAGTTTTAAGATCAACCAAGGTTGCGATACGTTGCGATACGATTTCGGGGTGTGGGGAAAATCGATCATACGGAAGGCATTCCCAGCCAGAGAAAAATAGAGGTTTTGGCCGTGAGTTCTCAAGGAAAAATCCGACTTCATCGAGAAGAAGTTGATGCTCGCGAGGAGTGCGCGCGACGACGATAGTCGGGCCGTTTTCAATACTGAGATTTGCGATTCCGAACGCAAGCGCTGCGCCTGCGCGTCGAGGCCATCGCTTGTTAAATGTCTGAGTCGACGGGATGCGTTGGGTAGATAAAGGAGGCAACGACAGAAAAATCAATGGAGCTAAAACGCAATTTTAGCGTAAACTGAGTAATAACTTTCTTCACAAACCAATATTTTGATAATAATAAATTAGTCTAAATGAGTAATAAAATATGGGCGATTGTCCCATCGGCGGGGTCTGGGAAGCGGTTTGGGGGTAGTGCGCCGAAACAATACACCCCGTTGCGCGGGAAACAGGTCATTCATTGGACGCTGGAGCGACTTCAAGCGGTTTCGGAACTCTCTGGTATTTTGGTCGGGGTGGCAGGGGACAATGACTTGAACCTGTTAGAGCCTGCGAACAGTCGATTGAAAGTTGAGACATATATTGGCGGTGCCACGCGCTCGGAAACAGTTCTTAAAGGGCTCAAACGGCTGATCGACTGTGGTCACAAAGATGAGTGGGCGTTAATCCATGACGCGGCAAGGCCTCTCATCACTCCCAAACTTGTCAGTGAACTGGTAAAGAGCGTTGGTTTTGATGCTCAAGGGGGATTATTGGCAATAGAGGTTTTTGACACCTTAAAAAAGATCAAAAACGGTAGGAGTCTTGGAACAATTGATCGAGGGAAACACTGGCGCGCACAGACGCCGCAACTTTTTCCCGTCGGTCGACTGTTTGAGGCACTGTGTGCAGGAAGAGAAAAAAATATTACTTTTACGGACGAGGCGAATGCGATGGAGTTTTTGGGTTATGCCCCGTTATTGGTCAAGGGATCAAGTAAAAATTTGAAGCTTACCGAGCCTGAAGATATGATTTTCGCGAGTGTAGTCCTAGATGCTCAGGAGAAGATCGATTGATTCGCATTGGGCACGGATTTGATGTCCATAGGTTGGTTAGCGGGCGCAAGTTACGGTTGGGTGGAGTGGATATTCCATTCGAACGTGGATTGGATGGCCATAGTGACGCGGACGTGCTTATCCACGCCATTTGCGATGCGTTGTTTGGCGCCGCATCACTTGGCGACATCGGGAAGCACTTTCCGGATTCTGATCCGGCCCATGCAGACCGAGATAGCAGGGAGTTGCTGAGAGCGACACTGACAGAGCTCAACAGTTACGGTTTTTCAGTCTCAAATTTAGATGCCACAATTGTGGCTGAGGCGCCCCGTTTGTCAGGCTTCATTTCCGCAATGATTGATAATTTAGCTCAGGATCTAGAGATCAACACCAACCAAATTAACGTTAAAGCGACAACGACCGAGAAATTAGGCTTTACCGGAAGAGGGGAAGGGATTGCCGCATATGCGGTCGTACTGGTTACGACTGAGACCCGTCGATAAGTAAAAAAAACGCGCCACTACCACCATGAGAAGGGGTTGCCCAGCAAAAGGCAACGACTTGAGGAAAGGTTGGCATCAACCCGAGGGTCGAATTTCTGACGGGCGAGAAACCTTCGGGAGAGTGAGATCCTTTTCCCGTGATCACTAACTGACAGGTCTGGTGAAGACTTGTTTTTTGATTAATAAAATCCGTAAGCCGCTGCATTGCTTTCTCAACCGTATTGCCGTGGAGGTCGAGTACGTTTTCGGGGTTAAATCTTCCGGCCTTGAGCGCCGAAAACGTCGCTGGATCGATATTGACTCGCCGAAAACTCTCTCCATCCTCGGAAATGATTGCGTCTTGTGGGGCGCCACTAAAAGGCTTGGCCGGCTTTTTAATTGCAACAGGTCTCGAATTCACGCGGGGTTGCTGCGAGAAGGGCTGTACGCCAGATACAGCCTCACGAAAAAGCCGAACCTCATCTTTCGAGATGCTAGTCGGTGGACGAGGGGTCTTTTTCATTTTTCCGGTTTTAGCTGTTGGCGTCCAGAAAACGTTTTGCGTCAAGCGCAGCCATGCACCCTGTCGCTGCAGAGGTGACTGCTTGCCTGTAGACGTGATCCATTACGTCGCCGGCGGCGAAAACACCGGGTATGCTGGTTACGGTTGCATTCCCATCAACCCCAGACAGGACCCGAAGATAGCCGTTGTTAATGTCTAGTTGATCGGCGAACAGATTGGTATTCGGTGTATGCCCAATTGCGATAAAAACGCCATGAACAGATAAGTCTTTAGCTGGCTGATTCTCACCAACCCCTCTGATGCGGATGCCCGTTACACCGCCATCGTCTCCTAGCACCTCTTCCAGGGTTTGGCTCCATTCGATCGAAACATTTCCCGTATCGCCAGCTCTTGCAAAGAGTTGATCCTGAAGAATTGCTTCAGCTCGTAGAGAATCTCGTCGGTGAACGAGCGTGACCTTTGAGCAGAGATTTGATAAGTAAATCGCTTCCTCAACAGCTGTATTGCCTCCGCCAATGACGGCGACTGGTTTATTTTTATAGAAGAATCCATCACAAGTTGCACATGCGGAGACGCCTTTGCCTTTGAAATTTTCTTCGGACTCAAGGCCGAGATACTGTGCGGAGGCTCCAGTTGCGATGATTAAAGCGTCGCAAGTATAGGTGGCAGCGTCGCCATTCAATTCAAACGGGCGAGAATCTAATTTTGCGGTGTGAATCTGGTCAAACACAATCTCGGTTCCAAAACGCTCAGCATGGGCAAGCATTCGAGACATCAGGTCTGGCCCCATCAGTCCATGAGGATCACCCGGCCAGTTATCAACTTCTGTAGTGGTCATTAACTGACCGCCTTGCTCAATGCCCGTCACAAGTACCGGGGATAAATTTGCTCTTGATGCGTAAACAGCGGCCGTGTAGCCCGCTGGCCCTGAGCCCAGTATTAGTAAGCGAGAATGTCGTGTTACTCCCATGAGTTGCTCCAAAAAAAATGATCCGTTATTGTCGCCCCAACGTCTAAGAGAATCCAGGGAGACGTCTCGGTTGAGCCCAATGTGGGGTTAGATTGCCTGATTTCGCTATAATACGGAACTCATTACGAGCGCCAAATGAGTCGCAGGTATTAAGATTTGATCCAAACAAAAATTAAGAATAAACGGAAGTCGCCGCCTTCTGAAACGCCCGCTCGCCTGACCCGACTGGCGCGCGAAACGCTTGTCATTGCGCTTGTCGCGTTAACGGGTTATTTGTTGATTTGCCTAGTTTCGTATTCTCCTCTGGATCCGGCCTGGACTTCAACAGGGGATGATGGGTCGACTCGAAATTTGGGGGGACGATTTGGCGCCTGGTTTGCGGACCTATTTTTACATGCATTCGGCTATGCGGCGTACCTATTCCCGGTAATTTTCGGCCTCTTAAGCGCCCGAATGTTACGCAACCGGGATCATCCGAGCAGCTCGTACGCCCGATTTGTCCACGGTATCGGGATTGCGTTAACTGTTTTGTCGGCATGCGGAATCGAGTATATCCACTTTACAAACGGGGGTTCAGATAATGGATTCTCGGGCGGCGGGTGGCTTGGATTTGTTTCGGGCGGTTGGTTGCTTGAGGTGTTTGGTCCGGTTGGAGCGACCGTTGCCTTAATTGTGGCACTGATTGCAGGGTTATCCTGGACACTCGATTTATCCTGGTTTAGTGCGATGGATAATGTCGGAGCGAAGGCATTTGAGTGGGCCGCACGGGCGCGAACCGCTCTCGTTGATTGGCTGGATAAAGTAAAAGGGCTTCGCTCGCGGCGTCAGCGACAGGAGACCGTTGCTGAAATCCGACGCGAACGAGAGCATAAAGAACCGCCACGTATAGAGCCGAAGATCAAGCCCGCAAAAGAAGGGCTACGACTGCAAAAGGAAAAACAGGCCACAATCCCGCTATTTATTGAAGGCAAAGCACCGCAGGGCAATCTTCCGGCGCTTAAGTTGCTTGACCAACCTCAAGTCCAACCGGGGGGGTACAGCAAGGATTCGCTCGAAATGATGTCGAGACTGGTCGAGAAAAAGTTACGTGATTTTAACGTCGAAGTCACCGTCGTATCTGTCCAACCCGGACCTGTAATTACCCGCTTTGAGATTGACCCAGCCGCGGGGATAAAAGCAAGTCAGATTGTCGGTCTTTCGAGGGATATGGCGAGAGCCTTATCTGTGGTCAGTGTTCGAGTGGTTGAAAATATTCCGGGTAAGACCTATATCGGCATCGAAATTCCTAATGAGTCTCGGGAGACCGTATTTTTACTTGAGGGTTTGGCGTCTGCCGTTTATGAGACCAGTAAGAGCCCGTTGACATTGATTCTGGGAAAAGATATTGCAGGCGAGCCCGTGGTTTCCGATCTTTGCAAAATGCCTCATTTATTGGTCGCGGGCACAACGGGGTCCGGAAAGTCAGTTTGCGTGAATGCAATTATTTTAAGCATTCTGTATAAATCCACTCCGGAAGATGTTCGTTTGATTATGGTTGATCCCAAGATGCTGGAGTTGTCCGTCTACGATGGGATTCCACATCTATTGACGCCTGTTGTCACGGACATGCAAAAAGCGGCAAACGCGCTTCGTTGGTGTATTGTTGAAATGGATCGGCGGTTTAGGATCATGGCCGCATTGGGCGTTCGCAATATCGTCGGATACAACCGCAAAGTGGAAGCGGCAATCGCCAGCGGGAAACCTATCGATGATCCGATGTATTCGCCAATTCCGGGGGATGATTCCCAAACCCCGACGCTAGCAAAGATTCCCTACATCGTTGTCATTGTTGATGAGTTTGCCGATCTTATGATGGTAGCGGGCAAAAAAATTGAGGAGTTGATTACGCGTATTGCGCAAAGAGCAAGAGCCGCAGGTATTCATCTGGTGCTGGCGACCCAGCGACCTTCGGTCGATGTAGTTACGGGATTGATTAAGGCAAATATTCCGACTCGAATCGCTTTTCAGGTCTCAGCTCGAGCTGATTCGAGAACCGTTCTCGATCAAATGGGGGCCGAACAACTTTTAGGGCACGGGGACATGCTGTTTATGCCACCTGGCACTGGCCTGCCAATGCGCGTTCATGGATCATTCGTCTCGGATCAAGAGGTGCATCGAGTAGCCGAAGAGATCAGAAAGAGCGGAAGCCCGGAATATCTTGAGGCCGTTGTCGATAGCTCAGCATTGGCGGGCGCTTTGCCAGGAGGGGATTCCGGGGATGGGGCGGGCGGTGAAGAGGATCCACTCTATGATAAGGCGCTTGCTTTTGTAACTGAAACCCGTAGAGCATCGATATCCTCGGTCCAGCGTCACCTTCGGGTAGGATACAACCGTGCGGCTCGGATGATCGAATCAATGGAAGCCGCAGGTGCGGTAGGCCCGCTGGAGAACGGGAAGCGCGAGGTCATCGCACCCGCGACGTCGGATTAGGTCAAATAAAGCGAGTATTTCCCATAGATGAAAATAAATTCTGTCTTGTGGTTTTTTCTGTTGTTCGCCTTGATCGTAAATTCGCCAAGGGTCATCGCGGATTCGGATCCGCTGGACTTGTTTTTTGAATCGACCGAGACGTTTAGCGCTGATTTTCAACAAACCGTACTTGGAGAGGACCTGGAGTTACTCCAGGAGAGTATTGGCCGGTTTGTTCTTCAACGCCCTGGACGCCTGCTCTGGACCTACGGCGAACCTGTTGAACAGATGATCGTGGCTGATGGAGATCGCTTGTGGATTTACGACGTTAGCCTTGAGCAAGTTGTTGTTCGTCGTCAAGATAAAGGATTGGGAGCGACCCCCGCTGGCCTTTTGGCCGATGTCAAACGGCCCGAACAGTCATATCTGGTCGAAAGATTAGGCATTCAGCAGGGAATTTACTGGGTGTCTCTTTTTCCAAAAGACTCGGAAGGGCCTTTTTCGCAGATTCAATTGGGGTTTGACGAGGGGGTACTTAGGTTTGTTCAGATGCTCGATCAACTCGAGCAGGTCACTCGCGTCCAGTTCGAAAATATCTCTGTCAATCAGGATATTGATGCGCAGGTATTTGTGCTCGATGTGCCGGGTCATGTTGATGTCATTAGAGAGGATCTTTGAATATCATGGGATCAATATTAATCGTTGGCACCGGGGGTGCGATTGGGTCAGTTTTAAGGTTCTGGGTTGGTAATCGAATCACTGAAGCAATGGGTTCACAGTTCGCATGGGGCACGCTTACCGTCAATATAGCCGGATCGTTTCTGATTGGTTTTTTAGCATTTGTGATAAACACTAAAACGCCTTTTGGAGAGTTACTGCGTCTGGGTCTCATTGTCGGAGTGCTCGGTGGTTTCACTACGTTTTCTGCATTTTCAGCCGAGACGTTGACTCTGCTTTTATCGCAACAATGGTTGCGAGCCGTCACCTATATTTCTGCTAGTGTTCTTTTGTGTATTTTTGCTGCGACTGCCGGAATGGCGGCCGGGCGACAATTTTCTTAAAAAAGGTTTATTGCGATGTTGGATTCACAACTCCTACGAAATGATTTAGAAAGCGTGGCAGAAAAACTGGCTCCGCGCGGGTTTAGTCTTGATGTTGCACAGCTTCAGGATTTAGAGCGCAAACGGAAAGCGCTGCAAACCGAACAGCAGGAGTTACAGGCTCAACGAAACAAGTCAGCGAAAGAGGTTGGGCGTCTGAAAGCTTCCGGAGAGGATGCGACCGGTCTCATCAATGAAACCGCCGGCATCGGCGCACGACTCGTCACAGTTGATGAAGCATTGTCTGTTGTTCAGACTGAACTTGATGGATTGCTCAAAGGTATTCCGAATATCCCACATGATTCCGTGCCGTCCGGCAACAGTGAAGACGACAATATTGAGATTCGTCGGTGGGGCAATCCAGCAGAGTTAGGGTTTGATCCGCTTGATCACGTCAGTCTTGGGGCTGGCCTCAAGATGATGGACTTTGACATTGCCGCAAAAATCACCGGCAGCCGATTCGTGGTGATGTCAGATTCACTTGCCCGACTCCACCGCGCTTTAATCCAGTTTATGTTGGATGTGCATACACTTGAAAATGGCTATCGGGAAACCTATGTCCCTTACCTTGTAAACAGTGATTCATTATTTGGCACGGGACAGTTGCCCAAGTTTGCTGACGACCAATTCATGACAGCGACTGATCCCCCGTATTATCTGATCCCGACTGCGGAGGTTCCGGTCACTAATCTTTATGCTAAGACCGTGATCGATGGAAATGAATTACCGATTAAACGCGTCTGTCATACGCCATGTTTCCGTAGTGAGGCCGGTTCGTATGGTAAAGATACGCGAGGCATGATTCGTCAGCACCAGTTCGAAAAAGTCGAGCTGGTGCAAATCGTCGAGCCCGAACGCTCATGGACTGCTCTGGAGGAATTAACGGCAAACGCAGAAGGCATTCTTCAACGCCTGGACTTGCCATATCGAGTTGTTACGTTGTGCGGGGGAGATCTTGGTTTTTCCGCTGCAAAGACCTACGACCTGGAGGTTTGGCTTCCCGCTCAGAATAAATATCGTGAGATTTCGTCCTGCAGTAACTTCGAAGCATTTCAGGCTCGACGAATGCAGGCCCGATACAAAAAGAGCAGTGCTGACAAGCCCCAGTTGGTGCATACATTAAATGGATCAGGTCTTGCCGTTGGGAGAACACTGGTCGCGGTGATGGAGAACTATCAAGATGAAAATGGATCGGTCAGCATTCCGTCTGCTTTAAGACCTTATATGGGTGGGCTTACGAATATAAAGCCATAAAAAACCCCGACGCAGGGTCGGGGTTAGTATCGGTGACTAGAGTGGCGTGTTAATCATCCCCACCGAACACCCCTAAAATTTGAAGTAGACTCAGAAAAAGATTGTAGATCGAGACATAGAGCGTTACGGTTGCCATGATGTAGTTCGTTTCACCGCCGTGAATGATCGCGCTGGTCTGATACAAGATCATCGCGCTCATTAATACAATAAACATCGCGGAAACGGCGAGAGACAATGCCGGAATACTAAAAATAGCAGCTCCGATGCCCGCAAGAAAGGCAACTAAAATTCCCGCAAAAAGCATTCCTCCCAGAAAGCTGAAATCCTTCTGAGATTTCAACGCGTAACCGGAGAGACCGAGGAAAATCAAACCCGTTCCGCCGAGCGCTGTCATGACCAGTTGGTCACCGTTGGGCACTGCCGCAATGTAATACCCGATAATTGGGCCAAGCGTCAGCCCCATGAAACCTGTGAGCCCGAAGACAAAGACGATTCCAAGGCCTGAATTTCTAAACCGCCCGGCAAGGAAGAGAAGGCCAAAATAACCCACGAGTGTGATAACAAAACCAGGGTGAGGCCAGCCCATCATCATTGACAAGCCAGCTGTCGCTGCACTGAACAGCAATGTTGCTGACAGTAACGCATAGGTGTTTTTCAATACCTTGTTGAATTCGACCCCTCGAACCGCAGGACGATCGGAGCTTAAAGTTTGTCGAGAAATCATTATTTAGGTGTTCTCCTTTTTTTAAGTTTAGATATAACTACTGTAAGGATGGGTCCGATTATGCCAGAATTCAAGATCGGGACGGAAATGTGCTCCGAAACGCAGTTCTAAAAGCCTTTTATTTTTAGGGGAATAGGTTGCCCGAGTGCGCTCAGAATGCACAACATGGAGAGGTGGCAGAGTGGTCGAATGCGGCGGTCTTGAAAACCGTTGAACTGAAAGGTTCCGGGGGTTCGAATCCCTCCCTCTCCGCCATTTTTTGTATCCAACCTGACGATCGAGTCATTCACCTAGAGGCCAAATTTGATTATTTGATTTCAGATGAATATTGGTCCACCCAATCAATATAGCGCCACGAACGGCAACTATTCATTATTCTTGACAATCGCACTAACGTTTTATTCCGGTTTTGATACATCAACCAATTCATCAGACGGTTGCCATTTAGATCCGGATGCATGAAACGCTCTTGATCTTGATCAATATCGTAGGGGTGCATATAAGACGTCACTGGAAGCTCTCGATTGTGTCGAAATAGCGAGATTCGAGTGAGACTAAATGGCAGGACCCGTAAATAAACGCCCCCCAAGAGTGGTAGTCGGGGTAAAGGTGCGCGGTGCAGCGAGACCGGGATTTCAATTAGGCCCGGCCGCATTCGTCGAGGCTGAGTCCCAAAGCCCGGCCAGCCAAAAAGCGGATTTTTCGCTGCCAGGATCGAACTGCTATACAACAAATTGTTCTGCACAAATGCGTCATAAGCCCATTCACAACTTGGGGTCAGAGAAAAGGTGGGCGCCCGAAACCCGGAAACACGGTGCGATCCTACCTGCTCCAGCGCGTCAATACTTCGTTTAAGGTCTGATGAAAATTCTTCCGGCGTTAGCTTGTTCAATTGGACATGCCGATCACTGTGACTTGCAAGTTCGTGTCCTTCATCCGCTATCGTTTTAACCAAACTGGGGAGCCGGCGGGCAACCAAGCCAACCGTAAAAAAGGTCGCTTTGGTTTGATGGTCATCCAAAAACCGAAGAATGCGTTCTACGTTAAACCCGAGTCGATCCTGATAACGGGAGCCGTCGGGAATGTGATCACGGACATCCTCAAGATCGATGCCCAGAAGAAGATTTAATTTGCTATCTGAGGGTGCGCCCTCGGTTCGCTGGCCCGAATCAGGCATTCATCGATCTCGTTTGAATATCATTACAAATGAAGAAACGATTAGCGCAAGAACAATCGGATAAGTCGTGTTCAACTGCCGACCGATCGACGTATATGAGGTAACTTGTAAAATCGTCAGGATAAATGCGTAAGAGATTAGGCCACCAAGCAGCGCGATACTCATCATATCGTAAGTTGAGAGTCGATCGCCGCGGATGACCCGAATCCCTCGGTAGCCGATTGCGGCGATACTGAAGATAACTAAAATCTGGGGGAGATGCCGATAAAACCAGAGCATTTTTCCAAAAATCAAATTACTGAGCTGTACACGGTTCTTGTGAAACTCAGGAACTTTGTCTAACAAGTCGACGCGCTGGGGTCGAACCGGAGACCCCGTGACGTATTTGTAATTTGCAACTAGTTTGTCATGATTTTGTGATCTTAATCTTGGACCATTTTCGACGAAACCCTTGAATTTAACCATCCGCTTAAGGGTTTCTATAAAAATTTCTACGCCTAATAAGTTCCATTCGGAGTGCCACTTAGGCGTTAATTCCGAGTACCGAGGGACGCATTTAATTG
>JABHUE010000006.1 GCA_018672825.1 Pseudomonadota bacterium
AATTCAGAGTACGGTGCAATTGGAAACTTTTTCTTGAAGTTTTTAATGAGTACTATCATTTGAAGAAAGTTCATCCAGGGACATTTGGCTCGCTTTATCAGGATCCTGATCCGCCCGAACCTGTGACAGGTTGTTTCGTGAGCCAGTTTGGGGAGCATGTCAAAAAGGGAAGTGTCGGCGTGCTTGAGAAAGATCACAATGAATTGCCGTTGCTGCCTGGCTTAACCGGTCGTCTTTCCAATGGGACGCGTTATTCCTGGGTTTACCCAAATCTTAGCTTTGCCGCATCCCGCGATGCCCTTTGGATGCTGGAGGTTACGCCTATTGATCCCACCGAGACCCAGGTTCGTATGCGGTTAATGTTTGATGCGGATGTAATGCAATCGAGAGGTTTTGCGGCGAAGCTTGCGACCTATGAGGAACGAATGAAGATCGGGATGGCAGAAGATATCGTGGTCTTGGAAGCCCAACAAATTGGAGTATCCTCACAATTTGCCCAACAAGGTCGTTTTTGCCCTGAGCTTGAGCCGAGTGTTCACGCCTTTCAGGAATGGTACGCGGAGCGAATGTCTGCCGTAAGTTAGGAAAACGCAAAAAGAAACTAGGGCCGATGCGCAAGTGCGAGGTACTCGGATGACTGAATTTCTATTAATCGACTCGCAGTACGCTTAAAGTCATCTTTTAATCGTGTGCCGCGGTAAAGCCCGTTTGGCGCTGACTCGGCTACAATAAATATATTGACCTTTCGGTCGTACAACTCATCGATTAAATCGATAAAACGCCGCGCGGCATTATCATCTTCCTCCGTGAGTATCGGTACTTCACTTAGCAATAGCGTGTGAAAAGTCTTCGAGAGCTCAACGTAATCCGATTTGGAGCGAGTGCCACCACACAAGGCTCCAAAGTCAAACCAGATGACTCCCTTCCCCACTCCTTTAACCGATATTACTCGATTATTGATAGAAACGGCCTTGGCCGGATAAACCGATTGAGGGTCAATGTTGTTCAGTAAATTCAACATTTTTTCTGCAGACTGATGATCATCTAAAACGTCATAAGCAGGCTGGACGCTAATTTTTTCAAGCCGGTGATCCCGATTCCCTTTAACCTGAATCACTTTTGTATTGGATTCGATCAGGGAGATGGTGGGCAAAAAGGAGTCACGTTGCAGGCCATCAGCATACAGCGCGGAGGGGGGCGTGTTCGACGTCATAATCAGGACAACTTTATTTTGAACAAGAGCATGAAGCAGTTCAGAAAGAATCATGGCATCACCGATATCGGAGACATGAAACTCATCCAGTCCCAATATTTGAACGTGCTGCGCAATTTCTCGCCCGACCTGTTGGAGGGGATCTGACGTTTTAAGGCGAGCCTTCTTCAGACGCTGGTGTACGTCCAGCATGAATCGGTGGAAGTGCGTGCGTTGAATCTCAAAACCAGAGAGTTCATCGAGCACGGCATCCATCATCACGGTCTTCCCACGACCCACTGAACCCCAAAGATAGATCCCCTGGAATTGAGATTGAACTGTTTTATGAAATTTTGAAAAAATCAGGCCAAGAATACTGGCGGCTTGTCTTCTATCTCGTTCGAGTCCTTGTGTAATTTGCTCAAGCGCAATGGCGCAGGCATTTAACGCAAGTATCTGGTTCGCATCCGCTTCTGAGTTGGCGCCGGCAAGCTTTTCGATGAATTGAGCCTGAAGACTTTGATTAACCTTCAAAATATGACCTTAGTCGAGATTTGTGTGCGTGAAAAGTTGAGCCGTAAGTGCCTCAAAGTTCTCCAGACTCTCAAATTCTGCGGTATCCACCACACCTTTTGTTGAGTCCGGATTACAGATAGCCAGTAGATGTTTAATGCCGTAGTCGCGCGCAGCACGCAGGACGCTTAAATTGTCATCAATAAACAGTGTCCGATGAGGATCGAACTTTTCAAGCTGGGCGAGGTTGTTCCAGAATTGTTGATGCTCTTTTGGATATCCAATTTCATGGGAGCTGATGATTCGATCAAATCGATCAGAAATTTGGGTCTGTTCCATTTTTAGCGCAATGGTTTCAGGGTGAGCATTGGTTGCCATAATCACCCGATGCCTGCTTTTGTTAAGCCCAGACAAGAATTCTTCTGTGCTCGGTCTTATTTGGATGAGATCCCGCATTTCTTTTTTCAATACAATAATTTCAAGATCAAGTTGCTCACTCCAGAAGTCGATGCAGTACCAGTCAAGCGTGCCCTGAAGAGATCGCATCAACGCGGTTAGATCTGATTTGGCTTTTTCAGCTGGCAGGTTATGCTGCTTTGCATAGCGCGCCGGGATGAACTCGGTCCAAAAAAAATTATCGAACCGGAGGTCAAGCAGAGTGCCGTCGAGATCGAGAAAGACGCTGTCGATTTGTTGCCAGTCAACCATTGGGAAATTTGAGTTGTTTTTTGTGATTTCGGGTAAAGAGGACTTAATGCAATATATCGTAGCGGACATGGAAAATTCTATGTTTGCACATGTTTGATGCGCATATATCCAAGTCATGAAGTCCAGTACCATGAGATAATTGACCCCAGCTCGGAACTCACTGTCGGCTTCCTGATATCTTTATGAGTGAAGACCCTAAAATTCAAAACATAGAAGTATTGGCAAGTACCCGCCTTTTTTTGATTGAAAGCGTGGATCTTCATTTTGCCAATGGTGAGGCGCGAACGTTTGAAAGGCTGATGGGCACGGGCCAGGGCGCGGTGATGGTGGTTCCGCTAATCGAAAATGATCAGTTGTTGCTGATTCGTGAGTTTGCAGTTGGAATGGAGCGATACGAACTCGGGTTTGTTAAAGGGAAGATTGATAAGGGGGAAGCACCTGAAGCGGCCGCGAGACGAGAATTGCGAGAGGAGACAGGATTCGACGCAAAGTCTTTTAAACGTCTCGCGACTGTTGGGCTAACACCTGCTTATTCAAACTATCAGACGCACATATTTCTGGCAGATGAGCTCTTTAGCGCGCCGCTGCCCGGCGATGAGCCAGAAGCGCTTGAAACAATTTCATGGCCACTCGCGGATCTTGATGCGCTTCGGCGACAAGAAAATTTTTCAGATTCAAGAAGCGTCCTTGCCACTTTTTTAATTGCAGAAGAGTTAATTAATGAATAAATCAGATGTTGTAGCCGTAGAGCCAGTGATCGCACTTGCTAAGGCAGCGGGTGAAGTGATTCTCGAAGTGTATGAAAAAGAGTATGAGATTATCCAGAAAGCAGATGGCTCGCCGGTGACGACTGCCGATCATCGGGCACATCATGTGATCGTTGAGGGCTTGAAGAACTTGACACCAGACATTCCAATTGTCTCTGAGGAGTCAGATGATCTTGATGACCTTACTCGATTGGAAAGTGATCGGGTATGGCTCG
This sequence comes from Pseudomonadota bacterium, assembly GCA_018672825.1. Lineage (GTDB taxonomy): Bacteria > Pseudomonadota > Gammaproteobacteria > Arenicellales > UBA868 > UBA868. The sequence goes on from JABHUE010000006.1 coordinate 3,396, forward strand.
TGGATCCCCTTGATGGCACTAAAGAGTTTATTAGTCGCAACGGAGAATTTACCGTCAATATCGGGTTGTCAGAAAAAGGCCGCCCTGTTTTGGGTGTTGTCTATTGTCCTTATCTTGATGTTTGTTATTTTGCGGCAGAAGGACAAGGCGCGTGGCGGCAAAAGGGCGGTGGAACACCTGAAGAAATGTCAGTGACGACGTACGATCCTAAATCACCTCGGATGGTCGCAAGTCGTTCTCACTCGGGTAAGCCCGTCGAGTTCTTTCGTGAGCGACTGGCTGAGTGGAGTGGCTGCCAGCCTCAGATTGTGAGCATGGGCAGCGCGTTGAAGGTTTGCGTGCTTGCGCAGGGCGACGCCGATGTTTATCCAAGACTCGCTCCAACATCCGAGTGGGATACCTGCGCATCACATTGCGTTTTGGATGAAGCGGGTGGACAACTTCTGGACTGTAACGGACTCGTCCTACGGTACAACAAAGAAAATATTCTAAACCCCTGGTTTGTCGCTATTGCTGATGGTGAAATTGACTGGCTGTCTTTTTGTCCTGCGGATCATGGCGAGTAACTTTTATCGATTGACCGGGCGTCGGTTAATCGGTTGATACAGCCTTATATTAATATGTCTTTGCCAAAAGGACTTATTTCGTGACCCTAGAACGTCGTTTACGATTTACTAAAATGCATTCTCTGGGCAATGACTTTGTCATGCTCAACGGTGTTGATGAGTCCATCGATCTAAGCGTCGAACAAGCGAGGCAGCTAGCAGATCGTCATCATGGTGTTGGGTGCGACCAGATAATCCTGGTGCAGCCTGCCGATGGAGAGGCAGATTTTCTGATGCGGGTTTTCAATACTGATGGCAGCGAGTCAGGTCAATGCGGTAATGGGGCGAGATGCTTAGGCGAGTTTCTTCGGGACCAGGGATTGACCTCGCGAGAGTCGATTCACATTCAAACCCAAAGCACCCAATTTGAACTCAAGATGCAAGAGAAAGGTGTGGTAAGTGCAGCACTCGCTGCACCCAATTTCGAACCGCGCGATATTCCATTTATCGCCCAGACACAGCAAGACTATTACGATCTTAAAATGAAGGATCAATCTTGCCGGGTAGGCGCTGTTTCGATGGGTAATCCCCACGCCGTAATACTGGTTGATGATGTCAGTATTGCGCCGGTTGCTGAGATTGGACCCGCAATCGAATGTCACGCGGCTTTTCCCGAGAACGCCAACGTTGGGTTTTTAGAGATTGCCGGTCAAGATCAACTGCGACTGCGGGTCTGGGAACGGGGTGTTGGTGAGACACTTGCATGCGGGAGTGGCGCTTGTGCCGCGGTGGCTGTGGCACACCGTTGGGGCAGAATCGAGGAGTCGGTGACGGTTACTCTCCCTGGCGGAAGACTAGCGATGTCTTGGCCCGGCAGCGGACCTGTTTGGATGACGGGTCCAACGACAACTGTTTTTCAAGGGGTTTGGGGTCTCGACTGATATGAATCCTGTCAATTCAAAACAAAAAAACGCCGTCATGGGAGTCACAGAGGCTGAGGTCTCTGATTTTTTACGCACCCACCCTGATTTTTTTGAACGTCATTTGGCGTTGTTAACCGAGCTTGTAATTCCTCACTCTGCGAGAGGGCGGACGGTATCTTTGCTTGAGCGCCAGGTGGTTGCGCTAAGAGATCAATTGACCATTGAGCGCAAAAATCTTAAGGGACTGGTTAATGCCGCGCTAGATAACACCCGGCTGCAGCAGCGACTACAAAAATGTTTTGAATTAATTGCGAGATCCGATGATCTACACATATTGCTCGAAACACTGCCGAGCCTTTTGCAAGCAGAGTTTGATCTGGGGGTTGTGGATATTCGACTGCTGGACGGGAAAACGTGGCCAGCACTTTCCGTTGAGCACATGATTGCGCGCGACGATAGTCGAACTGAGGCACTCATTAAACGGCTTGCGGGCAAGCGATGCTTGATTGAGGCTCCGGTCTCGGATCTTTTGATTTCATTACTCAAAGATGACACTTTTTCCAATCCGGGTTCTTGCGCTGTTTTGCCGATGCTGACTGCAGAGCACTCATTGATGGGTTGGATTATTTTAGTCGCCGAGGATCGGGACCACTACCGACCTGATATGGATACGGTCCTGCTTGAGGGGCTTGGCGGCCTTTTAAGCGCCACAACTCAGCGGTTTAGGTTAGCCTAAGCAGGCCCCGATGACGCCAGTCCAACCGCTCATTGACCGCTTTCTTGATCATCTTAAGTTTGAGCGTCGCGTATCTGATCACACGGTATCGGCTTACCGTATTGATCTTCTTCGCCTTCAGGAATTTGCGGTACAGCGCAAGATCCAGAACATCGCTCGACTGGCCCCTCCTCAGGCCAGACTGTTTGCGGCCGGTCTCCGTCATTTGAATCTGTCGAGTCGGTCAATTGCCCGCACGCTCTCAGCGGCCCGCTCGTTTTACAAATTCTTGATTCGTGAGGGTGAAGGCAAGACAAACCCTTTTGAAGGTATTTCGACGCCTCGTGGTGAGCGCAAGTTGCCGCGTACCCTGAATATTGAGCAAGCGGCGCAGTTAGTCATGATCACACCTGATTCTGATTTAACTTTCCGTGACCGGGCTATCCTCGAATTACTTTACTCCTCAGGATTACGTCTCTCCGAGATTGAACGCAGCAACGTCGATGATATTGATCTTGCGGATAAGACAATTACGATCCTCGGGAAAGGCGGCAAGACCCGAATTGTGCCGGTAGGGCGACATGCGATTACGGCGATTAAGTCGTGGCTTCAGAGGCGACAAACGCTGGTTTCTAATATTGAGGAGAAAGCGCTCTTTGTCAGCCGATCGGGCAACCGATTGGGAGCGCGCGCGATCCAAAAAAGAGTTGAGTGCTGGGCCAGGCGCCAAGGACTTGATCGATCCGTGCATCCGCATATGTTGCGACACTCTTTTGCAAGCCATCTGCTGGAGTCAAGCTCGGATTTAAGGGCGGTTCAGGAACTATTGGGCCATTCTGATATCTCGACGACACAAGTTTATACCCATCTTGATTTTCAACATCTTGCAAAAGTCTATGATAAGGCGCATCCGAGGGCTCGAAGACGAAAATAGTTTTTCACCCGTTTTCGATACTTTGGATGTTGTTTGGCCGTAACCTGTTTTGGGTTTTTGGCTGAAAGGCGAGTCTAAATGACGTTCGAACCGGTACCGACTTGGTTCTTGATCTGTCTAATTTATATCGATAGATCAGGCGTAAAGCGCTGATAATTATGATAACATCGGCGCCGTCGTGGGCCCACAGGGGCCTTTGGTTTGGCGATTTAATGTCTATCTGGGAGTAGCCATGTCTTCTATTGCTCTGATTCCTGTTGTTTTGGGTGTCGTTGGTTTGTTAGCGGCATTTATAGTGTATCGGTCGGTTTTGTCGTATTCGCCTGGCGGCGGGAAGGTTGTCGAAATTGGCGAAAAGATTCATCGAGGCGCAATGGTGTTTATGCGTCGGGAGTATTCCTATCTCGCCATTTTTGTCATTGTGGTTGGCGCCCTGATTTTTATATCAGATCTCGGCTGGAAAACAGCAGTCGCTTTTTTTGTCGGCGCGGTTGCATCTGCATCCGCTGGTTACATTGGGATGTACACCGCCACCAGAGCAAATGTTCGCACCACAACGGCTGCAGCAGAAAATGGTGCGTCGGCAGCGCTGACGGTCGCGTTTTTTGGCGGATCAATTATGGGCCTTACCGTCGCGGCGATGGGCTTGCTGGGTCTCGGCGCACTTTATCTGGCTTTTGGAGGTGATCCCCATACGGCTCATGTGATTCATGGCTTTGGAATGGGAGCGTCATCCGTTGCACTTTTCTCCCGAGTCGGGGGCGGTATTTTCACCAAGAGCGCTGACGTTGGCGCTGATCTTGTGGGTAAGGTTGAAGCCGGCATCCCGGAAGATGATCCTCGTAACCCTGGCGTGATCGCAGATAATGTGGGTGACAATGTGGGTGACGTGGCCGGTATGGGCTCGGATATTTTCGAATCCTACTGTGGCGCTATCATTGCTTCAATCGCGATTGCCGCAACACTGACCCCCGAAGTCCTTGGCCTTCTCGCAAATGGCGATCAATCCAAGCTCATGTTTATGCCACTTGCATTAGCATCGGTCGGTCTTTTGTGCTCGCTCGCAGGCATTGCGATCGTGAAGGGATCGTCCGGTAGCGCGCCTGATAAAGCGCTTCGAACCGGAACCATCGGATCAACCGTTATCTTTATCATTGCGGCACTGGCCCTGGTTTACTGGTCAGATGTGAGTTTAAATATTTGGTGGGCAGTTGTTGTGGGCGCAGTCGGCGGTATCATCATTGGACTGGTGACCGAGTATTACACGGCCGGCAGTCCCGTCAGGAAGATCGCGGGTGCCGGAGAGACCGGACCGGCAACCGTGATGATCGCGGGCCTTTCGGTTGGTATGCAGTCTGTCGTTGTGCCGGTTTTGGTGTTGTGCGCCATTATTCTTGTTTCAAGTCATTTAGCCGGCCTTTACGGCGTTGGTATTGCGGCTGTTGGCATGTTGGGTACGGTGGGTATCACGATGGCGATTGATGCCTACGGTCCAGTCGCAGATAACGCCGGCGGTATTGCAGAAATGGCTGGACTGGGCGAAGAGGTTCGTGAGATTACCGATACTTTGGACGAACTTGGCAACACAACCGCTGCTATTGGAAAGGGTTTTGCGATCGGCGCGGCTGCGCTTGCGGCACTAGCGATCATCTCTGCCTATATAGAAACGGTTGCCTTGCATGTTTCTGATTTCAGTTTACAAATTAACGATCCCATCGTTCTGGCGGGCATGTTTCTTGGCGGCATTTTCCCATTTCTCGTCAGCAGTATGACAATGACAGCAGTCGGGGATGCTGCATTCGATATGATTCGAGAAATCCGTCGGCAGTTTAAAGAAATCCCCGGCCTCCTTGAGGGGACCGGAGAGCCAGATACTGATCGATGCGTGGAGATTGCAACAACAGCAGCGCTCAAACGAATGGTGCCACCTGGCGTTCTCGCGGTTGGCGCACCAGTTGTCGTCGGCTTCACTTTAGGGCCTGCAGCTTTAGGCGGCATGCTTGGTGGCGCGCTTCTGGGCTGCGTGTTGCTCGCATTAACCATGGCGAATGCGGGCGGCGCCTGGGATAACGCTAAGAAATATGTTGAAAAAGGCAACCTTGGCGGAAAAGGTTCTGACGTGCATAAGGCGGTCGTCGTTGGAGATACGGTCGGTGACCCGTTTAAAGATACGTCTGGTCCCGCGATGAATATCTTGATTAACGTGATGGCTATTGTTTCACTGGTGATCGCCCCGTTGCTGGGCTAGTTCAGCATGAGTTGATTGCCATCGTTGTTATGGTTGTGAAAAAGGCCGGCGAAATGTCGGCCTTTTTTTATAACGAATAAGGCAATAGTCAAAATAGAACGTTGGGAGAAACTCAGCCACAAAACCGAAGAGCGTTTACTGGTGAATAAAAAAATGAACTGTGAATTAGATCATCTCGTATTAGGCGCAGACACTCTGGATCAGGGCTGCGATTTTATTGGCGACTTGTTTGGCGAACGCCCCCATCCTGGAGGCGAACATCCAAATATGGGCACCCACAATGCGCTGATGCATTTGGGCGGAACGGTTTATCTTGAGGTAATTGCAATCAATCCGAACGCTGCCCCTTCCGATTGGCCTCGGTGGTTCTCACTTGATGAGGAGAAAACCCGTTTATCTCTTAGAGATCAACCCAAGCTTATTACGTGGGTCGCTCGCACTAATAACATTGACATGATTTGCAGTTTAGATGAGTACGCTCAAAGCATCGTGCGGTCAATGTCCAGAGGCGATCTTGCCTGGCAGTTTGCATTTTCCACTGACGGGCGCTGCATCGCTGATGGGTTGTTACCGCACGTTATTGAGTGGCAGTCTGACAAACATCCTACTGACGCGATGTTGGCAAGTCCGGTGCAATTGCTCACGCTGAGAGGATACGCGCCCGACGCTAACGATATCCAATCGGTTATCAACAAGATGGGGCTGTCGTCGATATTTACCTGCGATCCGGCAAAAGACGGTACGGTTAAATTAACGGCGGAATTCACAACGCCTAAAGGTGTCATCAAGCTTTAATCAATTTTCCAATTGAACTGATTTTGAGCATGCGCGTTTCACCACATTCTGAAGCAGTCGCGTTTGATTGGGCAGCAGCCGTCCGGCTTTTATCTGCATTTAATCGACATCAGGATAATTTTTCGCCAAAGACCGTTTCTCATGCGGGTTATTCACTGGATATTTACGATCCCAAAAAAGCGCCAAAAGCGTCGGTGATTTTTATCCCAGGTCTCGCAATCCACGGTCGTGAAGATCGTCGAATGCGTCAGCTTGCAAGCGCACTCTGTGCTGCCGGGTTACGCGTTGTTGTCCCAGATATCCCAAGTATCCGATCGTTGAGGGTGACTTCTGGCCAGTCTCATGAGGTTCGAGACTTGATCGAAATACTGGTCAAGGAGTCGCGTCTAGTGGTGACTGAGAATGTTGCTTTGATGTCAGTTTCTTTTTCAAGCGTATTCGCTCTGGATATTGCTCGACAAGGTACGCTGGGCGCGCGCCTGAAAGGAGTGGGGATCATTGGTGGTTATTCTGATATTGAAAGCGTTGCGTCTTTTTTAATCAAAGCGAAGCGAGCTGACCCTTACGGAAAACTGATTATTGCTCGGAGTTACCTTCTTGAAACTGAACCTGGTAATCACGCAGAGAGCGATGCGTTGAAGCGAGCGGTAGAGTCATCCGCTCTAAATCCAAAAGCGCCCAATCCACTTTGTGATTTGTTTGATCTGACGGATTCCATTCAAGCCGGGATCTATGACCGACTAAATGATGCAGATTATTGCGATGATTTTTATTTAAAAATATTGGATCATTTAGATAATCAGTGGTCAGGATACCGACTTGAGGGTGATTTTCCTCACGACATGTCACCGGTATTTATATTGCACGGACGCCATGATCGAATTATTCCTTCTGGAGAGGCCAAACGGCTTGCGCAGCGATTCGATCGACAGAAACTTCCTTATTTCCTTTGCGTGAGCGAACTTCTAACTCATGGGAATTCTGATATCTCGATGAGAAAATTTTTTGAAGTTTATCGGCTACTTAAGGGCTTTGCTTGGTTTTTGGGCCAAATTGGCCGTGCGCGCTGAGGCTTGGATAACACCGAAAACAGCCGATTGCGGTTAAAGATTACCCAAAAAAAGGGCGCAACAGCGCCCTTTTTATTGTGGTCTCCGACAGGGGGGCGTGCTTAAACGTAATACACAATTCCCGTCATTACGGCTGTGAGTACGACGGATGAGGTAATGACTGCTTTGACCGATGCAATCGCACCGTTCATTTTCCCCCAGATTGCGTTGATCTCAATAAGCGCGATGATCACAAGTCCGATGACAAGTGCGAGACTGCTCATCGCAATGTCTCCAACGCCGCCAAGGAGTCCACCGTTGGCCATTGGCGCCGCGTGAGCAGACGCTACCATGAAGTAAAGCATTGGGAGGGAGAATAGTGTATTCGTGCGAGACGCTAAGGCCGCCTTTGGGCCGGCTACGGCTTTGTCGCCTTGATCAAGTCCGATGACGATCTTCTGGTTTGGCCAAATGATCAGCCAGACGTTGAGCATCATCAGTGTGCCCATTAGTGCCCCGAGCGCAATCGCAAGACTGAGACGCATATGTAAGATGTAGCCGAGCAGGATCAGTCCTGATAGGAAGGTGAACATCGCCGCCCAACGAAACCACCAGAGCGCTCTTGGCGCTAGTTTGGCCGTGACGTCAGCTTTTGCGCCGGCGTCTGCTTCTTTTACATATTCTGTTTGAACAAAGTTGAAGTAGTAGAGCAGACCAATCCACGTTACGCCGAATACGACATGACCCCACCGCATTGCTACATCCATAAGATATGACATTTATTTTTCTCCCCACTTAGGTTTGTTAAGTATCAGACTTGTCCCAACGGTTCCCGTTTACCGACAATGGGTTTAACACGAAGGGCGACGGCAAACTGACGGCGTGATTCTAGTTCAGACGCCTCTGAATCGCTACCGATCCCTTTTAAAAACCTTACAAATAAAAAGTTATCGCTGCTTAGGATATAGAAGGCAGGCCCGCGAGCGCCATGGCAACTTCTGACTCATCATAAGCATAGTCCTCTAGTTTGCCCGAGTTATAGTCCGTGTAGGCCTGCATATCGAAATAGCCATGGCCACACAGGTTGAACAGGATCGCTCTTGAAGTACCTTCTTCTTTACAACGCAGAGCTTCAACAATCGCACCTTTAACTGCGTGATTAGCCTCGGGCGCGGGCACAATGCCTTCAGCACGTGCAAATGTAATGCCAGCATCAAAGCAATCAGTTTGTGAATAGGCGGTCGGATTGATCTCGCCAAGATTGACCAGCTGACTCACAAGCGGCGCCATTCCGTGATATCGAAGTCCGCCGGCATGAGATGCGGGAGGTAAAAAAGCCGAACCCAGAGTGTGCATTTTGACAAGCGGTGTCAGGTTGCCGGTATCACCAAAATCATAAGCGTATTTGCCCTTGGTTAGGGTTGGACAGTTTGCAGGCTCTACTGCAACAACTTTAACGTCTTGCTCGCCGCGCAGTTTAGCGCCGATAAAGGGAAAACTGAGGCCGGCAAAATTACTCCCGCCCCCGGTGCATCCCACCACGATGTCGGGGTAGTCGGCCGCGAGTTCCATCTGTCTCATGGCTTCTTGACCAACAACCGTTTGATGTAACAGCACATGATTGAGCACACTACCGAGTGAATATTTTGTGTCATCTCGTTGCGCAGCAGTCTCAACGGCTTCGCTGATGGCGATCCCAAGACTGCCAGTGCTGTTTGGATTATCGGCAAGTATCTTTCGGCCGGACTCTGTGAGGTTGCTTGGACTCGCGTGGCAGGTCGCTCCGAACGTTTCCATAAAAGCACGTCTATAGGGTTTTTGGTCATAGCTGACTCGGACCATAAAGACTTCAATCTCAAGACCAAACATGGATCCTGCAAGGGCTAGCGATGATCCCCATTGACCGGCACCCGTTTCTGTTGCTATGCGCTTGACCCCTTCTTCCTTGCAGAAGAATGCTTGAGCAATCGCTGTATTAGGCTTATGACTCCCGGTTGGACTGACCCCTTCGTACTTGTAATAAATTCGAGCGGGCGTATCGAGCGCTTTTTCGAGCCGTCTGGCTCGATAAAGGGGGCTGGGCCGCCACTGACGATAGATTTCACGAACCGGCGTGGGTATTTCAATTGCCCGTTCAGCGCTAACCTCCTGCATGATGGAAGCCATCGGAAAAAGAGGTGCGAGGTCATCGGGCCCAATGGCCTCTCCTGTGCCCGGATGCAAAACAGGCGCAGGGGGTTCAGGCAGGTCTGCGACGATGTTGTACCAATCTTTAGGAATATCGTCTTCGTTGAGTAGAAATTTAATTTGGTCTGACACCGTGGACTCCTCTGCTTATTATCTGATGGGATGATGCGGGATCAACACATAATTCTCCTGCGGAGGCAGAGATCCTGTGGCATCAAATTTCGCGTCGCTTAAGATCTATCTTAGACAACTTTTTCAAAGTTTGCACATGATGTCATGGGCAGTTGACGTAAAGCTAGGAAAGACCCAATATCCGGCTTTGTTGCTTACCAGCGGTAACCGATACCCAGTTTTATTGTTTCATCCATTTTGTCGATAGTAGCGGGTACGCCCGAGTCGTATTCAAATTTGAAAGAGGTATCGAGCGTAAACTTCGAAATGAGCGGAAATTGAATAACCAGCAGTGTGTTAAGGATAATATCGTCAAAGTTATCTAAATTCTGAATGCCATTTTGAGTCAGCGTTGTCGTGGTGCCCAAGCCTAAAAGATTGCTGTTTATTTCAATTTCCCAGCTGAGTGCCGGATATGTTTCTTTATCTTTGTTTTCGCGATTTTCACCGACAAAGGCGACGCCGGGCTCGAAAAGAAATTTAAATTTGGGAGAGGTGTACCATTGTTTCCCATAGTAGAGGCCAAGGATGTAACGACTTTTTAACTCTGAAAACTCGTCCGTCTCGTAGAGGATATTCGCCCCGATGTGAGAGCCTTTTTGATGTCCTGTCAGTAAGCGATCCGTTTTGCCAACGATAGTGAACTTGTCAGATGTTTTTTCATTGCTTGCACTGTGCA
>JABHUE010000005.1 GCA_018672825.1 Pseudomonadota bacterium
ATTGAGATCCCGATCGGGAAGAAATTCCATGGCGCCAAGACTTGCAAAATTGCCTTGGGCACGAATCTCGCCGGTAAAGAATTGCAGTTTTTCCTTACCTTTAAACTGTCGAGGCATGTGCTCTGCAATCTGCAATTCAGCCTGCACGGAAAGCGGTGTTTGGGAATCCGCTGAAGTATCAGGAGCATTGATGAGCATGGCGCCTTTGGCATGGCTGACACTCATCGGACCGCCTTTTGTGACAATACTCATCTTAAGATTGTCCAATGTGCCAGATCCGCTTAGCTCAAAGTCATCGATGCCGGTTAGGTTGCGAATCGATATTTTCCGAATCTCGCTGGCAGAGGTGTTATCCAGTTTGATGTGCCAGGATGGCTTGGTTTTGACTGGTGTTGTCGTGGCGTCTGAGCCGGCCGAAGAATTGCTCGAGGCCAGTTGTGAAACATTATTCGATGACTCTTCTGATGCAGAAACCGCGTTGACTTTGGCATAACGAACTTCGACGCCCTGTCCATGGGCGTCAGTAATGTTGACGGTACGTGAGATAAGGCTAAGGATCGAGATTGAAACGTTGCCAGAATCAATACTGAGGCCAAACTGATTGCGGGGAGTTGTCGAGTTGAACTCCAACCCTTCGACAGAAAATGTCCCCGGAATTAAAGTCCATGCACGATCCCAGCTCATCGTAAGCTTTTCAGGTTTGATGTTCGCCAGCGTCTGCGCAAGGCCGGTGAAAATCAGGAGATTTCCGATAACAGGATACGCAAAAACCAGAATAACTAATATGCGGATTATTCGAAAAATTTTTCGTGGAGCCATAAGTTCTGAGACCAAAAATTGTGAAAGCTTGTTAAAAACGACGTTTTAGGCGCCACAATTTTGCTAGCATTGCGACAGTTCGTTATTTTACCAAATGAGGAGTCGAATGACACCGCTCAGATCAAAAGTGCACTGTGAAATAGCCGCGCTGCTAGCTGTGTTTTTTCTTGGCGGATGCGCATCGCTAGCACCGCCTGTACAAAGAGTTGATCAGATAACGCCCGAAGGCTCTGGCGATACTGAAATTGAGCAAAACGTTCGCGAGTTGCTTGCCGACGCCAAAGACGAGAGTGCCGCAGTTTATTTGCAAAATGGCGTTGACGCCTTTGCAGCACGGTTAGCGGCCGTAGAGCGGTCGAGTCGGTCGGTGGATGCCCAGTACTATCTTTTTCATAATGATATAACGGGGAATTTGTTTGCAGAAAGATTGCTGACGGCAGCGCAGCGTGGTATTCAGGTGCGGTTGTTGCTAGATGATATGGGGACTCAAGGCCAAGACGATTATTTACTTGCCCTTGATGCTCACCCCAATATTGATATCAGGATTTTTAATCCGTTTGCGAATCGCAAATATAGAGCGCTTGAGTATTTGTATCGGTTTGGGATTGTGACGCGCCGAATGCACAACAAATCATTAATTATTGATGGCGCAGCGGCCATTACCGGCGGGCGAAATATAGGAGATGAATATTTTGATGCGCATCATCAATCTAATTTTCTCGACATGGATGTGTTGATATTTGGTCCGGCCGTCACTGATGTCTCCGCTCAATTCGATCAATACTGGAATAGCTCGTTAAGTTATGACATTGACATCCTAAGTGGTACTGAAGAATCGCCAGACGATATTCAACGTCAATGGCAAGAGCTGCATGAGTTCGCAGAGAGTCAAAAAGATAATCCCTATATTGAAACGTTGCGGGCGACGCCATTTTTGAAATACCTTAACGAGAAGCGCCTGCCGATCAGCATTGGCCCCACGACTGTACTGGTAGATCTTCCCCAAAAAGTACGCGAACCACTGTTCGAGGAGGAGACGCATCTGGGTCCTGCGCTGTGGGAATATTTTAGGGAAAGCTCAACGGAGCTGGTGATATTGAACCCCTATTTTATTCCTGGTGAGAAAGGAGTAGATGTTCTGGCGCAAGCGGTCGCCCGGGGTTGTCGGGTCATAGTATTAACGAATTCGCTTGCGGCAAATGATGTTGCCGCGGTGCACGGGCACTATTCAAAATATCGGAAACCGCTGATTCAGGCAGGCGTCGAGTTATACGAGCTTAAACTGGATAGACCTTATTCGAGAGCTGGTCAGGAACTTGATTCAGCGGAAGCCGTTAAGATGGGCTTGCACGTTAAGACATTCGTGTTTGATCGGGAAAAGACATTTATCGGGTCGCTAAACCTCGATCCTCGCTCGGTTTATCAAAATACTGAATTGGGCGTCATTATTGACGATGCCGAGATGGCCAATGAGATCGCAACGCTTGCTTTGGAGTTGCTCCCGGACGTTGCTTATCGAGTTGAATTGGATAACAGTGGGAGTTTGATGTGGAGCGGTAAAGATTATGAGACGGGGGAGCCAATTAAACTAGATCATGAGCCGGATGCTGGTATTTTTCTTCGCTTGTTCGCATTTGTATCGCGAATACTGCCTGTCGAGAGTCAGCTCTAGTCAATAGCCAAGATCAGGCATTTGTTGGTCAATGGGGCATCGCTCACTTTTAAAGCGTGATTTTAATTTTAGGAGATAACTTTGGATCTTGGATTAAAAGGTAAAACCATAATGGTGGCTGCAGGCAGTCGCGGGCTGGGATTGGGCATTGCTCGACAGGTCGCGAAGGAGGGCGCCCGCGTATCGATCGCAGCACCCACAGAGCCACGGGTTCATGAAAGCGCTGCAAAGCTTCGGGATGAAACTGGCGCATCGGTCATTTCAGCCGTGATGGATGCTAGAGATCACGGCTCGATACTGAAATGGCGTGACGACACGCTTGATGCGTTTGGGTCGATTGATGGACTGGTCGTCAATGCGGGAGGCCCACCCGCCGGTCTTTTTGATGACTTTGACGATGCCGATTGGGCATCGGCATTTGAGCTAACCCTTCTGAGCGCTGTCAGAATGATCAGGGCTGTGCTGCCGTCAATGCGCTCCGGTCAATCGGGTTCGATTGTAACTGTCACGTCTTCATCGGTTAAAGAGCCAATTGATATGCTGTTACTCTCTAATGTCATGCGTTCAGGCGTCACAAGCCTTGCCAAAAGCCTGTCACGTCAACTTGCCGGCGAAGGTATTCGGGTCAACAATTTGGTGCCCGGCGCAATCAATACAGACCGATTGAAAGGTCTAATGGAGACGCAAGCAGCCCGCACCGGTGAACCGTTTAAAAAACTCTGGGACAGTCGCGCCGCTACGGTGCCTCTTGGCCGTTTTGGCGAGCCGGATGAATTTGGTCAGGCAGGCGCGTTTTTGTTATCTGATGCGGCTGCGTATATTACAGGTGAAACCCTTATCGTCGATGGAGGCGCGATGAAGACGGTTTGGTAGCCAAACTTTGTCTCAGTTGTGTTCGCAGGAATATCCGTTATTTTTCTGCCGTGAGGTAACAGATAAACGCCGCATCAGCTTCTCCGATTTCTGTTGCCGTGAATTCGCCATTGCCTTCTTGTGTTTTGGAGTCGGTTCCCTCCCAATGCACTAATACTCGTTTATAGCCGGCTTCGGCGAGTAGTTCCCGTAACTCAGGTAACGTCCATAAGCGCCATTCGTAGCTAAAAGCCCGTTCAATCTTAGATCGATCGGGAAATCTGAAATGAATATGACAGTGAAATTCGCCATTGATGGGATTGTATTTGGCTTGATCCCAAACATAACTGAAGTCCCCATGGTCTGTTTCTTCCTCCATTTCGCTCATCGCTTCGGAGCCGCCGTAAAAATCCAGGAAGAAGATGCCGTCTGTCGACAGACTGTCGCGAACCTTGGAAAAATAGTTTCGCAGTGAATCTCGCGTTTTAAAGATCCAGTAACTAAAGTTCATTGCGAGTATTGCATCAATTTGAGGCGTTTTTGCCGAAAGCACGTCTTCATTGATGAGTTCTATTCGCTGACGTTGCTCAGGATTTAGAGGTGTCACTCGATGCTGCATGCCCCAATCAAGAACTTCTTTATCGAGATCAACACCCCAGGCTCGATTTTCATTGCGTCGCCGGACCCATTCACAACTCGTATTGGCAGTTCCGCAAAAATCTTCTCTTAGCGTTTCCGCTTTGCGGCCTCGAAGTTTCTCAAAAGTCTCATCAACCATATCGATTTCGGCTTCCACACACTGCACGGCGCGTTCATACAAAAGATGTCGCTCCGCTAGAGCGGCTTGCGTCTGAGTGGGATCGATGGGGGCAGCGTTTGTTTTTGCTTTCCTTTTATTTTTTTTCTTTTTCTTGCTCATAAAACTCGTTGGGCTCACAGACTCGATGATTTAAAAAATTTCGCACAATTAATAGTAGCGTAAATGAGGTAATGGCTGAAAACCAAACAGGACCGCTTAATCGTTTTCTAAAGCGATTGCATCCGCGACCCTTGAAGCGATAACCGAAAAAATTCGAACCATCGTATTCGTTTCTTCTTCTTCATTAATGACCACGGGTACGTTGCATTCGTGCGCTTCGGAGACAATAACGGACTGCAGTGCCCAAATTGCATCAATGTTGTTGAGGTAGTGCTCCCCGGGTCGGCGACGGGTGGTCACTGAGCGCCCCTTGAAGAATTGTTTCAAGGTTTTCTGTCGATCCACCATCAGAACCACAGGAATTAAAATCACATCAGATTCCAAATTCAGGCGCTTGATGATTGATGGACGCACATGGACACCCTCCACGATAATTGAAGCCTGCTCCTTTTGGGCGCGATCCAAAAGCGCCTTTATGGCAACTTCAACCTCATCAGCTTGCCGGTCGAAGCCTGTTTGGATTCGCGCGGCTTGAGTCTCGTCGTCGGATTCCGTTGCAAGCGCTTTCCAGGCATTAAAGCTGGAGTAATGCAATTCAGGTGCGATATCAGCCGGCCTCAGGATTCTTAACACCTCCCTAAGCATATCGGTTGATTGCGTTCGCGTGATATTGAGTCGGGAAGCCAGCAGGGTTGCGGCCGTACTCTTGCCAACCCCGGAAGCGCCACCGATTAAAAGTAACAGCGTTTTTTTACTTTGTGCGAGTTTGTGCCAGGCTTCAAGATGGCGTGCAAAGTGGGGGCCCGCCTGATCAAGCACCATTTTAAAAGACAGGCGGTGTAAATCTTCCCGATCGATTCCATTCGCATAGTCGTTGATCAATCGTTCATGCAGACGATGGGCAAGATCTTCGGCGATATTGTGAGGAATGCCGCAAATCTCAAGTCGATATCGGAAGATGGTTCGTGAAAACCAGACGTCCTCACCATTCTCCTGAAAAATTTTGACCCAGACCGGTTCAGTTCGGTCAAGACGATAGCGTTCTTCCGTTCCGGGTCCGAATTGGGAGACCAGAATCCGGGAGACTTCATCTCGTATATTTTCGGAGGGTACGGTTTGATTTGCAGAGAGATTCTCCCTGACTAGGGTGGCGACACCAAAAGCTTCAGGAAACGTTAGGCCGACTTTCTGGAGGGAGCGAGTAAGGATTCCCCTGAGAAAAGGGGTGGTGTCGCCCCCTCGCGTGATCACATTAAGTCGGGTTGGGCCAGACGAGTCGGTTTTGTTCGGCTTTGAAGACATTTATTGATTTGTGAGCGGTTGCTTTGGATCTCAAGACTGACTTGGTATTTTCAGGGGTCGATATCATAATGCCAAGTGAAGATCAGGAGGGATTTATGGAAGCGCAACGTGAAAAAATAGGGGATCAGGTAGCCATCGACGCTGTTATTGAGATCCTCCAGGCCAGCTTTGGGGATCGATTGTCGCAGGCGCAAGCCGTTCGCGAACGTTTTGGAAAAGATGAGTCGTTCCACGGAAGTGCGCCGCCTGATGCTGTGGTGACGCCATATACCACCGAGGAAGTGAGTCAAATCGTTAAAACGTGCTCTGACTATCAAGTGCCGGTCATTCCTTATGGTACCGGCACAGCCCTGGAGGGCCATGTTGCTGCCTTGCATGGCGGTATCTCTATCAACATGCAAGAAATGAATCAAATCCTGGAGGTTCATGATGAGGATCTCGATGTTGTGGTGCAGCCAGGAGTGACCCGTAAGCAGCTCAACCGACATCTTCATGATCGAGGTTTATTTTTTCCAATAGACCCCGGAGCCGATGCGTCCATCGGCGGAATGGCGGCTTGTCGCGCTTCCGGGACTAACGCCGTGCGGTATGGCACGATGCGAGAGAATGTTTTAGCGTTGACCGTTGTGCTTGCGGATGGTCGCGTCATTAAGACTTCAAGCAGGGCGCGAAAATCAGCCGCAGGATATGACCTCACTCGACTATTTGTTGGATCAGAGGGAACGCTTGGCGTCATTACCGAGGTGACACTCAGACTTTATGGTATCCCCGAGGCAATCGCATCGGCGGTGTGTACGTTCACTGATTTGGATAGCGCTGTATCCACGGTCATCACGACAATTCAGTATGGTGTTCCCGTGGCCCGGATTGAATTAATAGATGAAGTACAAATTGACGCGATCAACAAATACTCAAAAACCAATCTTGCTATTGCGCCAACGCTTTTTCTTGAATTTCATGGTACCGATATGGGTGTTCAGGAGCAGTCAAAAATTGTCCAAGGCATCGCTGCAGAATCAGGTGGGAGCAACTTTGAGTGGACGACTAATACCGAAGAGCGTAATCGTTTGTGGCAGGCGCGTCATGACGCTGCGTATGCTTGTAAAGCCCTGGTACCGAATGGTGAAATCTGGGCGACCGATGTCTGTGTACCCATCTCACAGCTCGCTGAGTGCATTCGAGAAACACAGGTAGATATTCGCGAATCCAAATTGATTGCGCCGATTGTTGGCCATGTGGGCGATGGAAATTTTCATCTGGTATTACTGGTGGATAAGGGCAACGCAGAAGAGGTTCAGCGGGCTCATGCGCTGCATGAGCGGATGGTGATGCGGGCGCTTGCGATGGGGGGCACCTGTACGGGCGAGCACGGAATTGGGTATGGGAAGCTTGATTTCCTAATTGCGGAGCATGGAGAAGCTGTCAATGTAATGCGATCAATAAAACAGGCACTTGATCCGAATAACATCATGAATCCCGGAAAAGTACTGCGGGTATAAGTCCTGAAATTCTCTTTCGGTCTTGAGCGGGATGGCTAGGCCGACTCACTTTGGAGTAGCATCTTTTCGATGGAGCATTGGGAAATTCGAAAGCCTGCGATTGAGGCAGCTGGTGGGATGGTGGTGTCCCAACATAGTATTGCAGCTGAGGTCGGTGCTGAGGTTTTAGCTAAGGGCGGCAATGCGGTTGATGCCGCAGTAGCGGCCGGATTTGCGCTCGCCACAGTTGAACCCTGGATGAGCGGCTTGGGGGGTTGTGGATTTATGACGCTTCACAGGGCGGATACCCAGAAGGCCTATGCCATAGATTTTGGTGTCCGGTCGGCAGCGTCACTTGACCCGGGCGAATACCCGCTGAGCCAGGGCTTTGATTCGGATTTGTTTGCTTGGCCAGGGGTTAAAGACAATCGAAACGTCTTGGGTCCATTTTCCGTTGCTGTCCCGAGTTATGTTGCAGGCGTTTCCCTCGCGCTTGAGAAATTTGGCACGTTTCAATGGAAGGAGCTTCTGGCGCCAGCTATAGAAATCGCGGATAAAGGGCTTGTTGCTGATTGGTATTCGAGCCTGAAAATTGCATCAAGTGCGGCTGATCTCGCTCGTTTTGAATCGACTCGAGATATCTATCTACCCAACGGTTTTGTACCCATGGGTCAATGGGCCGCCGCACCTCCGACGATCAAAATTTCGGGCCTTGCAGAGACCATCGAGCAGCTTGCTCATGAAGGTCCTTCTTCTTTTTATCGGGGCGCACTTTCAAAAAAGTTATTAGATGACTTTAAGAGCGTTGACATTGGACTGTCAGCGGAAGATCTCGCGACTTACAAAGCCAAGTTAACCGAGGTCTCTGGGTTTTCCTACCGGGATGCCAAGGTATACGCGCCGCCCGGTTTGTGTGCGGGGCCCACACTTGAAGATGCGCTTGATCGATTACAGTCATTCAGTCCCGGTTCGTCGCTGCGCCCTGACGGTGCACATTATCGGGCGATGGGAGAAAGCCTCGATAAGGCATATGCTGACCGCTTAATGCGCATGGGACATAGCCCCGACGGAAAAGTCTCTGCATCAACGACTCACCTGAACGTTATTGATCGATATGGTAACGCCGTATCGTTGACCCAAACACTGCTGTCAATTTTTGGCTCCAAATTGACCCTGCCCGATACCGGTATTCTGATGAATAACGGGATGATGTGGTTTGATCCTCAACCGGGCAGGCCAAACTCGCTGATGCCGTCTCAGCAACCTCTAAGCAATATGTGTCCTGCGATTGTTGTCCTTCCATCAGGATCATTAGCCGCGGTTGGTGCATCGGGCGGTCGGAGAATTGTTTCCTCCGTGATGCAGTTGATCGCTTTTATGGTCGACTTTGGCATGGACCCTGAGACCGCGATGCATACCCCTCGAATCGATGTTAGTGGTTCAGGCCAGCTGCTTGCGGACGTTTCTCTTGATCAAGCAATTCTTGATAAGTTGAACAAAGATTTCTCAGAATTCTCGACGGCGCAGCACGAGGTTTTCCCAAGCATGTTCAGTTGTCCTTCTATCGCGACTTTTGATCCGCAAACCAATAGAACGACTGGGGCTGCGTTCGTCACTTCTCCATCTGCTGCAGCAGTTCCAGAAAAAGGCTGCTAGCGTTGCTTGAGCTTGCTCAAGACGAGGTAGGGCCTGAAATGACACGATCAGTCGATTCGCAAATGTCCAAACAGAGCAATCCTTTGATAGATGGAAGCATTTCGGATTTGGGCAAGCCCCAAATTCAGTACGCCAAGAATTTTCTTGAAACCTCGTATGCCTCCAGATTGATGGATCGTTTGAAAAAAAATGTTGAATGGCATCAGCCGAGAATTTTCATTTATGGGCGTTGGGTGCAATCGCCTCGCCTTGCCGCATGGTATGGCGATAAGGGTGCGGTTTATCGCTACTCAAACATGATCAATGAGCCTTTACCTTGGATTGACGAGTTATTGGATCTTCGTAGCATGGTCGTACAAGCTTGTGGAAACCGATTTAATAGCGTGCTTGCAAACTATTACCGCAGTGGTGCTGACAGTATGGGCTGGCATAGCGACGATGAGAGCGAGCTTGGACCCGACCCTTTGATTGCGTCAGTCAGCCTGGGCGGAGATAGACGATTTTTATTCAGGCATCGAAAAGATAAACACGCGGCCAAACATGAGGTGACCCTTGAGCACGGGTCTTTGTTAGTCATGGACAGGGGTGTTCAGGGTGAGTGGCAACATGCTATTCCAAAAACCAAGCGCGAGGTATTACCGCGTATCAATCTCACGTTTCGCTACGTTGAAAAATCCAGTGAGGTCCGCGCCAAAACCAAATCATGAACTCATCAGCTCACAGTGACTTTGATAAGCCGCTTGCAGAACGCATGAGGCCGCGTTGTTTAGATGACTTTATCGGTCAGCCGCATATTGTGGGTCCCGATTCTGGGTTAAGGGGGGCGCTCCTGAATGGGCGAATTCACTCGATGGTTCTGTGGGGTCCCCCAGGCACTGGTAAAACGACGCTTGCTCGAATGATTGCAACGTATTGCGACGCGCAGTTTGAGGTCTTATCCGCCGTTACTTCAGGGATTAAAGAAGTTCGAGAGGTTGTCAGCCGTGCCCAATCAAGTACCGGCAGGGTTGTGCTTTTTGTGGACGAGGTTCATCGCTTTAATAAGGCTCAGCAAGATGGTTTTTTGCCTCACGTAGAGGACGGCACACTGATTCTGATTGGCGCGACAACAGAGAATCCTTCGTTTGAGCTTAATAATGCGCTGTTGTCCAGACTTCGGGTTTACGTGCTCAAGTCGATTGAGAAGCCTGACCTGGAGACACTATTGGAGCGCGCACTGACAGACCGCACAAGCGGCTTGGGCGCATTGAATTTCTCGTTATCGGAATTAGCGCGAGACAAGCTAATTGACGCGGCTGATGGAGATGCACGTCGATTGTTGAATCTCCTAGAGATTGCGGCTCAATTTTCAAAACCCGATGACGATGGTCTCTCGCTTTCCGATTCTGCGATTGATCAGGTTATCGGGACACCGGTTCGCCGTTTTGATAATAAAGGAGACATCTTTTATGACCAAATATCGGCGTTGCATAAATCAGTGAGAGGGACAGACCCTGATGCGGCGCTTTACTGGTTTTGTCGAATGATTGATGGTGGTTGTGATCCCCGGTACATTGCCAGGCGTATCGTTCGGATGGCAAGTGAAGATATTGGTAATGCAGACCCACGCGCATTGAGACTCGCTCTGGATGGGGCGGAAGCCTACGAGCGAATGGGCTCTCCGGAAGGGGAGCTTGCATTGGCCCAGGCTGTCACTTATCTCGCCTGTGCTGCGAAGAGTAACGCGGTTTATTCGGCATACAAAGACGCTATGGCGGTCGCAAAAAAAACCGGTTCGGAAGAGGTGCCCCATCATCTTAGAAATGCTCCCACTCGACTAGCAAAAGAATTGGGGCACGGAGACGGCTATCGATACGCGCATAACGAGCCGGGTGCTTTCGCGACAGGGGAAACCTACTTGCCGTCGAAGCTCACTAACGATCGTTTTTACCATCCCGTCGACCGCGGTCTTGAAATTAAAATTCGTGAAAAACTTGACAGCCTTAGAGGTAAATCAAAATAGGTCATGATGAGTGATCGATTAAAACTGATTCAGGTGCTGAGCTCGATACAAAGTCACACGGTTTCAGAGCTTGCCGTTCTCGCTGGGTTGGATGATCAAGCCGTTTTGGAAAGTCTTGACGCCCTTCAAGCCGATGGCATTCAGATTGAAAAAACAGATAAGGACGCTTTTCGGGTAAGCAGAGCAATCAAGCCACTGAATTCTGGACAACTGCGTGCTTTTCTCGAATCCAAAAACTATGAGTTTTTAGAATATTTAACCGTGCTTGACACGGTAGATTCGTCAAGCAGTTGGCTTGGCCGTAAAAATGACGCCGGCGAATCCATCCACGGCCGGGCCTGCGTCACTGATTTTCAGAGCGCCGGCCGAGGCAGACGGGGACGGCAATGGCAGGGATCACCATATTCGCACATCATGTTTTCGCTGGGATGGAAACTTGGTATTGCTTTGGGGGAGATTGAAGGACTGAGTCTTTCGGTCGGGTTAATCATTGCTTCCGTCATTCGTGAGCTTGCCAATGTTGAGATCGGGCTGAAGTGGCCAAATGACCTCTGGTGCGCAAATCGCAAGCTGGGCGGTGTTTTGATTGAGACACGTCCGTCGCAGGGACCAAACCCTCTGGTTATTATTGGGGTGGGCCTTAATATTGATGAACCTCGGCCTGATTTTTTAGAGGTGAATCAGGGCATCACAGATCTTGCCAATCATGCAGGGAATATCACGATATCAAGAGAGGAGTTGGCGGCGGCACTACTGTCGAAGATTGTGCAAAAGCTAAAAGCGTTTCCAGGTCAGGGTTTTTCAGCCGACCAGAGTCAGTTTAATAGGCTGGATATTTATTTTGAAAAAGAAATAGAGGCCGTGTCTATCCGTGAGAAAATTCATGGGACGAGCGAAGGAGTTGATATGAAAGGCCGTTACCAGATTCGAAGTTCAAATGGTGATCTTGTTGTAATCAGTGCTGCTGAATTGAGTCTTAGAGCTGCAGGCCAACAGCCTGAACGCTGAGTTAACAATCAACTATGTCCGATGCTACAGAAAATCTTTTGGTCGACCTTGGTAACAGCCGTGTGAAATGGGCAACTTCCAGCATTGACGATTGGTCCGAAGGTCAGCCATTTGAAAATAACGGTACCCAAACTGATTTCACGGTGTGGCGGGATTTGAAACCGGCAAACATATATGTCTCAAATAGTGCAGGGGATTCTTGTTATCAGCATCTTTGCGATTGGTGTTCTGGGATTTGGAATTTGTTCCCCCAGACGCTTGAGGCACAAATCGAGCAGGCGGGGATAAAGAATGGATATCGAGACCCAAATCAGTTGGGTGTTGATCGTTGGCTCGCGATGGTTGCCGCGCGGCAGATCTATCCCAGTGCTTTTGTAGTCGTTGATTGTGGAACTGCAATCACGGTGGACAGTGTTTCTGAAAATGGTCAGTTCTTGGGTGGTGTGATCAGTGTCGGGTCTCAGACAATGATTAGCGCGCTGAAAGCGAAGGCGCCGCATTTGTCGTCCGGGACAATGAATTACTCAGGTGTTTTAAATTTAGATACGCAGAACGCGATTGATTCTGGCGCATTGATTTTTGTCGCAGGCGGGATCGAAAGAGTTCTTAAAGAGGTAGAGTCATCGTTAGATTCAGGTTTTCCAGTGGTGATGACAGGGGGTTCTGCGCCTGCAATCGCACCACTCATTGATGGGCCCGTGGACATACGGCCTGATCTTGTTTTAAGAGGGATACAAGTTGTGATTGAAACAGGCTTTTGATGAAAACGATCTTTTTTATTCTCGTTATCATAAATATCGGAATTTATGCATGGGCCACTCAGGCAACACCAAAGGCGGGATTTCGCCTTCCTGAGGCACAGACGGGTCATCATCTAGAGCAGATGGCGTTGGCTGAAGAAAAACTGGGTACGGTCAAGGCACAAGATGGATGCTTAAGAATCGGCCCTTTTTCAACGCAGCAAACCCTGGGCGGCGGCAAACAACTTTTGGTTCACCATGGTTATGGCTCTACTCAGCAAAAAATAACGGCTCGCGAGGAGCATAGATATCAGGCTGTGGTTGGACCATTCCGATCCGAAATTGCACGGGATGGCATTCAGTTTAAATTAGAAGATGAAGGTGTTTCTTTTGAGCCGATCTTAAAAGGGGACGACTACTATCTTTATCTTCGCGCTTTTGCAACAGAATCCCAGGCGCTGTCATTGATTTCAGAGCTTGAATCTCTTGCCCTGCCTTTGAATCTGGAGCGACAGGTGCGCACATTGGGTCCGTTTTACTGGCTAGAAGTGCAGGATGTCGTAACCCCCGAAAGACGCGGTGAGTTAGAACAACTGAATTGGGGTGATACATTGGCGGTTCTAACGCCGATCGCGTGCCCGTCCGGAGGATAGGTTATTAATTGCTGTCGACTTGCACTTATCTGAGTAAAATACGCCACTCTCAAGGTGTGCCCGCATAGCTCAGTTGGTAGAGCAACTGATTTGTAATCAGTAGGTCGTTGGTTCGATTCCGACTGCGGGCTCCATTTTCTAGTTAGAAAAGCAGTGTTTTTTGCAAACTAAAAAATTAGGTTGTCCCAATGAACACAGTTTGTCCCAATCAATAGCCAGTTCATGGCTGAATCGAAGACCCTCCAAGAGCATCAGGAAGCAATCCTGACCCTGCGCAGTAAATCCCTTCGACTGTCGTATGTCTTAGAAAATTTCACCGAAATTCGCAAGCGTCATACGAATCAGATGACTGGTGCGATTACGACACGTGGCAAGCCTTGGCCTGCCTATACGAAGTTCCTGACTGGTATTAATCATGAGGAACTTGCGATTGAGTTATGTTCAGAAAATTGGGCAGGAAAAAAATGCGCATCTCAAATGATGTTGATGGCGGGGAGGGCATTGGGATGGATGCGAAAAACGGATTACGACTTCGACGATCAATGGGGATTAGGTCGTTTGTTGATGTCTGCATTTACTTACGCAGGTATTTACTATCTTGGGAAGATTGATGATTACGGAAAGGCTCCGTATTACGTCTTAGAAGTTTCCCAACCTTTGCCTGAGAAACAATCAAAGCCTAATCGTACTGACTTCAAACCCTTTCCCAAATGGAGAAGTATCATCGATCAGTTTGGCAACACTCTGGTTAGAGCCTCTTATCCTTGTCCACCGAAGTACCGCTTCACTCCAGAACTAACAGGTAATCCTACGTGGTTGAAGGCGGTACATAACCTTGAAAGTGTAGCGTTCAGGATAAACAAAGAGGTGTTGGAATGGGCAAGCGATCCAAAGGTTAATAACAAATTAGTTCCTCCCAAGATTGATGCCAAGACCAAGAAAGGTTTTGAAGAACTCAAACCGCATAAGGCCAAGATTAAAAAACTAAAGCGGGAAAAGTATGACAAGACTAACAAAAAGAACCCAAGACACAGGTTCACAAAAAAAGAAGAAGAATCTTGGCTGAGTTATTGGGAGAAGTATCTTCCACTGAAGGCGACCTATAACCGCATTACGACACGAAGGGCGCAGTTTGAGCGTGACTTACAGACTGCTCAATACTTAGCAGAGGATGGTAGACCTTTCTATCATCGTGTCAGCGTTGATTATCGTGGTCGTGTTTATCTTCCAACATTTAGTTATCAGGGATCAGATTTTTGCAGGGCAGTGATTGAGTTTGCAGACTCAGGGCTGATGACTAAAGATGCAATCGGCCAAGTTGCAAGGCACGCTGTCAACATTGAGGACAAGGAAAAATTAAG
>JABHUE010000064.1 GCA_018672825.1 Pseudomonadota bacterium
ACCGGGGTGTGAGTCCGCAATCTTCAAATTTTTCAGCAAGCCAGCGCCGCGAATCGATATCCGCGGGTGAGAACGCAGGTCGGATGACACCGGCGCCCTGTTTGCCGAATTCCCGAAGGGCCTCGAGATCAACAAGAAAGCGATCGCCGTTGATCTTCAGTTTCTGGTCCATGAATTGAGGGTCCCCCGGTGGTGCACGCTTAGGTGCGTGGAGCTGGCAAAAGAATCGAGCTGATTGGATACGCTAGTCAGACTGAGCGTTCGGCGGTACTACCAAGGGCCTATGATACCGACCCTAGTCATACTGCCGCCGATGTCACGAGCCTCGATGAACTGCTGGTAGCGCCTGCGGGGACTGGTGTAGCGCCCCAGGCTTTACTTTGGGTTCTGGACATAAGAAATCGATTTACTGCAAACTAGCTGCGTACCATCTTGGCGGTTTTACCCGGTAACTCGAAAACGAGTTCGCCCGCTGAAATGAGGGAACACCAGCGCTGCCTTTTTTGGAACAGATGTTAACCGAGGTATGGAGTTTGTTTTCATCATACGTGTTTATGGTAAATCGCCCAGTTTTTTTTGGATCTGACAGCGATGCTTCAAACATAGTTCGCCCTTGGCCTTTCCAGTCAAAACGCCGCTCGTTGCCGATCAATGGGGTTAACACAATCTGCATAGATCCACCATGGGGACCCCAAGCGGCGCCGACCAGATTGTCGGCCTGGTTTTCAAAGATCGAAATGTGACAGCTTCGATCATCAATCCAGAGCCCGGCAATATTTTGGGTTGATTCGCCAGGCGCTTCCTTAAGATCACTTTGCGGTTCAGGCTGTAGGTCGGCCGCACTTTCATCGGATTTAGTCAAAGATGCGGATTGCGATTCTGAACTTATTACTGTCAACGTAGTTCCGGCAGCACTGGACGATCCGGTTGTCGCAACAGAGGCTGTCTCGCCAGTTATGTCGACCAAAATTTCGGTCTCTGACAATTCAATTCTTGCAGAATCTATATCAACATCGACTTCCATTAGCCCCTCGACGATTAATTCCTCAACAATATCAAGGCCTACATCTGTAAACAACGCGTAAACACGTTGCGCCGTTGTTATTGAGACCGTCTTGGTTTTGCTTACCTCATCTGAACCCTTCAGAAACCTCTTCAGGCCGATCGCGGCTTTCTTATCAAATCCCACTAACGTCAGGGTATAGGCACCGGGTACGGCCGCTATTACTGTTTTTTCTTTGATCTTTACCAGTTCGACCCGCAACGTCAGCGCTTCTTGGAGGTTAACCGATTCCTCAAAGGCGTTGAAGCCATCTTTCTCGACGCGAACCAAATGTAGCCCTAATGGCAATTTGGTGTCCAGACGCGTAGAACCAGCAAACTCACCATCGATAAAGACCCTATTGTTTTCGACGTTTGAACGCACAATCAAAGTAACCATCCGTGGTGCGGCCGTCGCAAAGGATTGCGATGTTCCACCGTCTCCTCTCCGGTCACTGGAACCAGAATCCGCAGGAGCAGCACTGGATTTCAACAACGAGAACAATCCACTCTCGGAAGATGTCCCGCCGGTTTGAGCCGACTGTGAACTACCACTTGAACCATCCGAAACGGCCTGACTATTATTTGTGGATACCTCGGGCGGCTCCAGATCCATGACCTGATACGCAATTTTTCGCCCGGTAGTACGAAGTGCTTCCGAAATAGCCTCCTTCAAATATGCTTTCTTCTCAATATTCGATGTCCATTTCTTCACTTCTTTTCGGAATACAACATCTTCGGTTAACACGCTATCGTCCTTCAAATCTAACAATTCAGCAGAAACCCCAACAATCATGATCGTGCTTTCCTTGTCAGCGGCGGTACTGGTCTTCATCGCACCTGCCGCTCCCAAAACAGCACCAAATAAACTCGTAGTACCACCTAATTGGCCGACAACAGACCCGATCGTGCCCAGGGTTTGACCGCTTTGTTTAGCTGTCCTGGATTCCTCAGTCTCCTTATCTCCCATATCAAACTCGATTTCGATAGACAATTCGAAGTCCCGAAGGTGTTTTCCTCTCTCAGAAATAACCGTGATCCCATCTATTTCATTTAGCCCCTTGGCAATTGCACGGACGTAACGCTTCTCGTTCCTACCCTGCACGACAATCTGTCCAATTCCAATGGCGTAGTTAACTGGCAGCGTGAGTTCCACGGGATCTGATGCAGAAAGCCTTATACCGGCTGTGTCACCCCGTACACCAATGACACGACCAAACATACGAACGGTCGTTGCGTTGATGCGAGTAACCACCAACGACACCAGCGCATCTGCACCCGCGTTCGCGAGCAGTTCTGAGAATTCTTCAATGCCCTGGAACTCCTCCTGTTCCATCATGATCTTAGCCAGTTCCTCGCGTTCGACTACCTGTACACCTCTGCTAAATGCTGCCATCTGAACGGCGTTACTAACCTGCTCCTCGAGAATTAACGTAGTGCCCGCAGGAAGGTCGGCTTCCTTCTTATTAATTGGCTGCACTGCAATCTTCAACGGTCCCTGAAGGCCTTCCATTAATTGTTGTGCGAAGATTTCCAATTTTTCTTCTATCGCGGAAACATTCGGCGTAAAGAAAGACAATGCGAGCAGCATCAAAGTAGATTTCAGGGAAAATAATCGCCCTCCAGTTAAAATTCGCTTCGAGAAATTTTTCATGTGATTAATCTCCGTTGGCTTAATTCTCGCGCTCTCAGGCGCCAGAATCAGATTTAGAATTTCTCGACCAACATAGTCGTGTCCGAAAACTCGAGACGAATATTGGATGAATCAATGCCCTGAGCTTTTAGCACCTGGTAGATGCGATCCTCGATGAGATCAGGATCGTCTATTGTCTGCAGCGAATAAACTCGACTAGATTCCCGAACCGCGATGGTCTTGAAGGATCTTGTTCCGCTGAGCCCAGCGAGCGCCCTGGATAGCAACATCGCCGCATCTGGTCTAAATCTAATGAACTTAACCGTGTAAACGACAGGCAGGCCTTCGACGATAAATTCGGAACCACCGTACGCCTGACCCAGCGCAATCGTCCGAATTACCGCCGAGGATTGGGGATTTTCATAAACAGCAATCCGGACATCTTTACTTCTGTCTTTTGCGAGTCGCTCAAGGGCTGCTGCTGGCGTGTTGGGATTAGCTGCTACCTGAATCCGCACAGCCTCGCTGTGATCTCCAGCAAGATGCTCTAATACCGACTGAGTTGTACCAGAATTTCCTGCCAAACGAAGGTGTCCACTTGCCTCCGCCAAAGTGTTGCCGGCAACGACAGAAGGCTCCACTTCAACCGTTGCAACGGGCACAGCACAGGCGGCGAGTAGTGGAACGACTGATAACATGCCGACTTTATGTATTCGGAATCGCCGATTAAAACCAAAGGGCATTTGTAATCCCCTAGAGAAGAACAACTAACTACATTGCCAGATTCTCGACAATAATCTCTTCTTGAGACATTTCGATTCGAATCTGGTCAATATCAACTCCGACTGCCATCAATCCCTCGTAGAGGTATTCCTCGATTTGTCCAATGTCGGCACCTGACTCAAAGGCATAAACTCTCTCCGATTCTCTTACTGCTATCGACTTGATCGATGACACCTGTTTTCGACTCTCGAGATACTTCTTCAGCTTGATTGCAGTCACCGCTTTAAAGCGAATCAAGGTGAGGTTATAGGTTACTGCAATCGTAGCCGAACCGGTACCACCGGAAGAAACGGAGGTCGAACCACCCAGCGACTTTACGACGATATTAAGTTTCTTGACTAATACATCTCCCAGTTCACGCGCTACAGTTCTGGAGTTTTTCCCGATAATTTCTTCAATACAAAATGAGTCACACTGGTTATAGCTCTTTGGAATCAGGTAGGCTTTTCTCGGTTCATATTCAAAGGTCGCCATCGGCCTGAGTGTCTTCAGATCGTAAACATCACCCCGAATCCGGACTTCCATCTTCTTGGAGAAACTTAATTCTTTTATTCTTGGAAAAATTGCAAACACCACAGCCAGTCGGGACTGAACTGTCGCGTCTTCGGTCTGATTAGCAACCATCAATGTCTCGATTAACTCGGTTTTTGGTCGCCGGGTGCGGACTTCAAAACCAAGTTTCACCGCAAGCATATCTTCATCAATCACATCATAGCCGCCGCGTGCCATGGATTCCTGCAACTGACTGATTACCCGCTTGAATATTTCCGAGTTACGTTCTACCGATCTTTCGTCTGAGTCCTCCCCCGTCAAGATGACTCGGGTTCCAGCTTGAACACAGACCGAAGTTGTCGCGAGAATTACACCCAGCAACGCTGATTGCCACATTCCTCGAGTCAATAGTCTACTTTTCATCAGACTCCTCCTATCAATTTAATAATCTTTGTGTGAGCACTTAAGCAAATCATACGCTGAACCTTTATTAAAGTCTAAATTCCATGATATTTCGTACAATGGATCCCCCCCCACTGAGCTGTTCCACCCTTATAGCTAGTAGAGGAGGATTAAGTGATTGGTATCAAACGACATAAACCCGAACAGATCGTCACCAAGTTACGTCAAGTTGAAGTGCTTGTAGAGCAAGGTCTGGCGCGTATTGATGCGATCAGAGAAGTTCAGATAACAAAGTAGGCCTTTTACCGCTGGCCTAAGCGCTATGGTGGCATGAATGTTTATCGCTCGCGTGATTTCTCCCCGCCCGACAAAGCATCTCAACGGAAGGGTCGATCGATAGCCGGTGAGGGTTGGGTAAACCAGCGCGGGCCTGCTTCAGTCATATAGACGTGATCTTCCAGGCGTACGCCGAACTCACCGTAGATACAGATCATCGGTTCATTGGAAAAGCACATGCCAGGTGCCAGCGGGGTGACGTTACCCGGGACGATATAAGGCTCCTCGTGGATATCAAGGCCAATGCCGTGTCCGGTGCGATGCGCCAGGCCCGGCACCTTGTACCCCGGGCCAAAACCTGCGTCTTCGATGACGTCACGCGCGGCTTTGTCCACAGTTTCCGCTGGCGCCCCGATTTGGGCCGCCTCGAAGGCCGCGGCCTGGGCCGCTTTTTCAAGATCCCAGACCTGGCGTTGGCGGGCCGTGGGTTCGCCAAAAACATAACTGCGGGTAATGTCCGAGTAGTAACCGTCGATGGTGGCGCCGGTATCAATCAGCACCATGTCGCCTTCTTTAAGTTCCTGAGGGTATGGCACCCCGTGCGGGTAAGCCGTGGGCTCACCAAAAAGCACAATGCGAAATGCCGGCGGCCCATCGGTGC
The DNA here is from genome assembly GCA_018672825.1 of Pseudomonadota bacterium. GTDB lineage: Bacteria > Pseudomonadota > Gammaproteobacteria > Arenicellales > UBA868 > UBA868. The sequence continues at coordinate 5,289 of JABHUE010000064.1, forward strand.
CAAGCTTCAGGTGGGCGTCGGTAAGAAACTCCTGCACATCGATGGTACTGATGCCAGGTTCCAGTATTCGCGCTACGCTTTTTTGAACCTCTAAGGTGAGATCCATTGCGAACTGAATCAATGCAATCTCATTGTCGGACTTATGCATACGGCAACTGGCTGTCACGCTCGATCCATTAATAAACTGCACTCCGGGCATGGCGCGGCGCAGGCCATCAAAAACAAAAAACGGTGTCGCGGGATCGATCGCCAGCACACCTTGCGTGCTACTTAACTCAGCAAAACACTGGCCCACCAGCGCGGTAGGATCTTCGTGTTCTTCCCAGGTACGCACGTCATTACCCAACAGCAACATGGCGCGGGTCTTTTCTTCTTCAAATCCAGGGCTTATATAGATGATGTCCCCACGCGCCGGGATGATTGCGCCATGCAATCGCTCTGTGGCCCAAAAACGCAGGCCCGTAAAGTAAAAAAGATTGGTCGAGGCATCGAGATACAGGGCATCGATGCCCTGCTCGACCATCAGGCGGTGCGCTTTTTCAATGCGTTCCAGGCGCTCTGGCACTGTGATGGCTGTAAAGCCCGTGCGGCCGGATAATTCGGAAAGTTCGGCTTGCGCCGATGATCCCCCTACCCCTTCAGTCATCACCACTCCTCTTGTCTTGCCCAACTGCGCTGTTTCAGTTTACCGTTTAAACCAAACCCGGGCGAACCATCCCCTTAGCACTTAAGCGGATTGCCCCAGCAGCGCAGTATTACCTCC
>JABHUE010000038.1 GCA_018672825.1 Pseudomonadota bacterium
ACGGGCATAACAGGAAAACTGCGCTCGTGCTTCGCATACACCCTTTTTGAAATCGGGGATCCTGCCACAACTAAAATTACAAAAGAGATGAAAACCGCGAACAACCCTTTCCATCTACGCCCAAAAATAATAAAACCTATTCCCAATAGCAGTAGGAGCAATGCAAAGCTAAACGGATAGATGAGCTGCGGCAAGAATTTAGATAACGTTATCCAGTCAGGCAAGGCGCTCCCCTACACCGACAAAGTCATCGTAGAAATAAAGCACGCTGGCAAATTCAAATCAGTAATTAATGAACCAAAAATACTCTACCGTTATCCCTCTTGATCGGTAATAGTCACTTTCTCTACAACAATATCTTCAACCGGAACATCTTGATGGCCACCGGCATTACCGGTTTGCACAGCCGCAATCGCTTCAACAACATCCATCCCATCTGTAACCTGACCGAAGACGGCGTAGCCCCACCCTTGAGGACTTTTCTCGCTGTGATCCAGAAATTGATTATCTTTGAGGTTGATGAAAAACTGGGAAGTTGCGGAATGCGGATCATTCGTCCGTGCCATGCAGATCGAGCCCGTCACGTTTTTAAGGCCGTTATCCGCCTCGTTTTCAATCGGCGCCTGCGTTGGCTTTTCTTTCATGCCACTTTCCAATCCGCCGCCCTGAATCACAAATCCTGGGATTACTCGATGGAAAATCGTGCCGTCAAAATGACCACTTTTCACATATTCAATAAAATTAGCGACCGTAACCGGTGCTTTTTCAGCATCCAGTTCCAGTGTGATAAGGCCTTTTGACGTATGCATCTCTACCATGACTTTGTCTCCTGAGTTTGCCGTTGCAACCCCGATACTCGCCAACAATAAACTGACTGCTGACAAAAACGTCGCTGCTCTGGAATTAATAAATTTGTTAAAGCTTATGGACATCGCTTCACAACTCTCCTGCCATTTTTAGAATGAAATTCCACTCACTCAAAGAAACAGGAAGAATCGAAAGCCGATTACCTCTTTGAACAAGCCGCATGTCTGCGAGCTTCTTTTGTGCCTTAATTTCTTGAAGCGTAACTGTCTTTTTGAGCTTCTTCTTAAACTTGACGTCCACCATTATCCACCGAGGATCTTCAGGTGTACTTTTAGAGTCGAAATATTTTTCCGTGGCATCAAACGCGGTGTGATCTGTATAAGCGCTTTTTGAGACGATCTCCATGATCCCGACAATGCCGGGCGTCTCGCAGTTTGAATGGTAAAAAAAAGCAAGATCACCCTTGGCCATCTGATCACGCATAAAATTGCGAGCCTGATAGTTGCGAATTCCATCCCAGTGCTCAGTCTTACGGGGCATTGCCTTCAAATGGTCAATTGAGAACGCATCGGGCTCACTTTTCATTAGCCAATATTTCATAATTTACTGTTTTTCGTCCTTCCGCACTCGCTTAATTGACAAACTATGGCCGGTTTTGGGATCGACCTCAATCACGACGCCACAAACTGATGCGCTCCCACTTGCGACTTCAAAGCGGGCGGGCACACGATTGATAAAACGCTTCAGTACGCCTTCTTTTTCCATCCCGATCACGGAATTGTAACAGCCAGTCATTCCAACATCCGTGATGTGCGCGGTCCCATTTGGGAGTATTCGTTCATCTGCAGTCGGTATATGGGTATGCGTTCCAACAACTGCAGAGGCTCGCCCATCCAGATGCCATCCCATCGCCACTTTTTCACTGGTGGCTTCGGCGTGAAAATCAACAAATACAACATTAACGTCGGCTGGCTTTTTCTCTAACGCCTGATTCGCACTCGCAAACGGACAGTCAAGAGTCGGATGCATAAACACAGTGCCCATGATGTTTAAAACGCCTACCCTCGCGCCGTTGGAAGCAGTCGCAACATACCAACCACTACCCGGTGTACCGGTTGGATAATTGTGAGGTCGCAACAAGCGTGGCTCATCCTCAATTAACTCTAGCGCTTCTCGTTTATCCCAGATGTGATTTCCTGAGGTCAGCACATCGATATCACTGTGCTGTAAAAATTCTTCCATAACACTCTCGGTAACACCAAACCCGCCTGCCGCATTCTCTGCGTTGACGATCGTAAGATCGGCTTCGGCATCATCCTGAAGTTCAGGTAAAAATTTCCGCAGTGCGCGCCGCCCTGCCTTTCCAACGACATCTCCAATAAACAAAATATTCATCGATCGTTCAGCTATGCGCTGGGGGCTGAGAGGTATCAGCGATGAGTCTAAAGGCTTGATCGGTCAAAATCCCATCCAGCGGGATATCCCAGCTGTCGACTGATAAGCCATCGACTCGTTGGAACTCATGTGCAATACCAATCAGTCGGGGTCTCAGCCAGTTCTTTTTAGCTCGTCTCGATGCAAGAGATGCATCATAAAATCCCCCACCCATGCCCAAGCGGTTGCCATTGGCATCAAACGCCACCAATGGCATGAGCAGCCAATCAAGCTGAACAGGGTCCAGAAGATTTTTTTGATCATGCAATGGAATTGGAATGTCAAACCTGCCTTTAGCCAAAGGTGCGTTTGGAAAGTACCGCGCAAATCGAACTCTCGGACGACGAGTGTTAAATAATACGGGTAAATAACCATGAACGCCTGTCATCACCAGCTCGGTCAATGCTGGCAATGGATCAATCTCGCCATCATTTGCGACATAGGCCGCCACCCGCCTGGCATGAAGTATTCCGGGCAATGCCAGAAGTCGTTTCATTAAATCGAACGACGCTCTCTCGCGGTCCGTCGAAGACAGGTCACGACGCTTCGAACGCATCATTGCGCGAATTTCCCGCTTGGTCTCTGATGTAGTCATAAATAAATGGCATCACCCGCTGTTGCCGCAAATTCCCGGGGTACCTTGAACCTTAGAGTTCAAGTGGGGACCGCTAAAACCCCTTAAGGCTTTCCCGTCAACGCGGGACTTGCACACCAGAGTCTAAAAAGCGATCCCCTTTCTGTAATACAGGTCCGAAGGGATTGGCGAGAACCTGCAAACAAAGCAGGCGATGCCGTAAATATAGTTTACTGGATTGTGCTGAAAACTGCGTCAAAAAAAATTAAACCGCCAACTGATATCAGTCTTCTGTTATCGCAGCAGCGATACGCTGACGAAGTCCCCGAACTCGATTAATCACGACTTCATCGACTTCAATGGGTTGATCCGAAATGAGCTCATTGGCCATATTGAGCGCAGCAAGCACCACTGTGTGCTCAATTCCAATGACTTTACTCTGATCTTGAACCACTTTAATCTGAGCGTTCAGATATTGCGCGGCCGATTCCACGGCCGCTTTCTCTCCTGGCCCACATGCAATTGTAAAATCTCGATCAAGAATTCGAACCTTAACACCTTCTTTTGACATGTTTTTTTCGCTGCTAAAAAGGAAATTACGATGTTTGAGCGGTACGCAATCGATCAACAACTACATCAATGCGTTTTTTGGCTTCTAGATTGCGGTTGATCAGATCTTCGTTCTCAGAGGAGAGTGTTTGCTCAACCAATCGAAGTTTTTGGTTCTCAGATCTAAGATGATTACACGTCGCGACGAGATCCTCGAGCTGTGCCGCGAGCGCCTCGATTTCAGTTAGTAATAGATTGCCAGACGTTTCAGACATATTCCTACCAATGTTGCTGGTACTGAAGATTACAACTTTACAGTTAAAGGATGATAGGACTGGTTGACTCACGGGTCAACGAGGGCGTGACGGGTGCCGTTGCTATAATTAAGAAAA
>JABHUE010000004.1 GCA_018672825.1 Pseudomonadota bacterium
CGAAAGCATTTCTGGAGATATGGGAAGTGACGAAATGGAACAGATTCGCGATGATGCGTTGATTGGGATTATTGAATCTCTCCAGAAAAGGGACCTTGGCGCCGGTCGGGTTTTCAATGAGCATCAAAAAAGAATTCGAGATGCACAAGAAAAGTAGACCGGTTAAAAATTGAGTATTTGAGTAGGCAAACATATGGAATTTTCGCTAAGCAGTGAACAGGAGATGTTGATCGAAAGCGCTCGAGCTTTTGCCGAAAACGAACTGTATCCTCACGAAGAAGAGGTGGAACAATCGGATTCGGTTTCTCCCGAGCTTGCTCAAAAGATTCGCGACCGCGCGATTGAGATGGGCTTCTATGCGGCAAATATGCCAGAGGACCTGGGCGGCGGCGGGTTGGATTGCGTGTCGCTCTCTTTAGTGGAGCGGGAACTAGGCCGCGCGAATTTTGCGCTCCAATACCTGGTCGGCCGGCCAAGTAATATTCTTCAAGCCTGCGTAGGTCAGCAAAGAGACCACTACCTTTTTCCATGTATCCGTGGAGAGAAAACCGATTGTCTTGCGATGACAGAGCCAGGCGCCGGATCAGATTTGAGGTCAATGCAATGTCGGGCCGATGTTGATGGGAATGATTATGTTATCAACGGTACCAAGCATTTCATCAGTCATGCGGATATTGCGGACTTTGTAATTTTGTTTGCTGCAACGGGTGAGGAGGAATCAGCCCGGGGGCCGCGGAAGCTGATCAGCGCTTTTCTGGTTGATAAGGGAACACCGGGTTTCTCGGTTAGACCCGGGTATCACAGTGTTTCGCATCGCGGCTATCACAACAGTATTTTGAATTTTGATAACTGTCGGATTCCTAAAACTCAAATGCTCGGTGCACCGCATCAAGGATTCAATGTGGCTAACGATTGGCTGGGACCTACTCGTTTGCAGGTCGCAGCAATGTGCCTAGGCCGGGCTCATCGCGCACTCGAGCACGCCACAGATTGGGCGGCGGAGCGACAACAGTTCGGTCAGTTTATCGGCCGTTTTCAAGGTGTCGGATTCAAACTGGCAGAGATGAAGCTGAAGCTCGAGGCCGCGGAGCTACTGACATTTAAAGCCGCGTGGAAGACGGATCAGGGCACGGCAACTGACACAGATTATGCAATGGCTAAGCTCTTTACAACCGAAACACTGGCGTTTATCGCGGATGAAGCGATCCAGATTCATGGCGGCATGGGCTTGATGTCCGATTTACCTCTGGAGCGAATCTGGCGAGATGCGAGGGTTGAGCGGATTTGGGAAGGGACAAGCGAGATTCAGCGGCACATCATTTCTCGCGATATGCTTAAACCTCGCTGGACTTGACCTAAGCCCGTTGTCGCTTAAACGCCTCCTTCAACCCTCCAGCATCGCAGTCTTTGGTGGCCGCGAGGCGCACGAGGTTGTCCGTCAATGTCGTCGGATGGGATTTTCAGGAGAGATTTGGCCTGTTCATCCGACTCGCGAAGTTGTTGAGGGCTATCCCTGTTTTCGAGGGGTTGATGAATTGCCGCGGGCGCCAGATGCAAGTTTTATCGGGGTTAATCGAAATCTGACGATAGAAATTGTTGAGCAGTTGAGCATGCGAGGTGCAGGAGGGGCGGTCTGTTACGCCTCCGGGTTCAGCGAAGTTGATGACGGAAAAAAATTGAATGCGGCTTTGTTGAGTGCAGCGGGTTCAATGCCTTTTCTCGGTCCGAACTGTTATGGCGTGATCAATTATTTGGACGGCGCGTTGCTTTGGCCTGATCAGCATGGGGGTAAACGAGTCGACCGCGGAGTGGCTATTCTGAGTCAGAGTAGCAATATCGGGATCAATTTGACGATGCAGGCACGTGGCCTCCCGATCGCTTACCTGATTGCGCTTGGTAATCAGGCGCAGACAGATCTCGGCGATGCCCTGGGTACGCTTTTAACAGATGAACGAGTTAGCGCGATCGGCCTTTACATCGAAGGATTCAGGGATGTGACGGTTCTTGAGAGAGTCATGCGTGTTGCCCGAGAGCGAAAGATTCCGGTTGTCGCGCTTAAGTCTGGGGCCAGCGATCAAGGTGCGAAGATAGCGCAGTCCCATACGGCGGCAATGGCAGGTTCAGATGATGTCGCAGATGCGTTATTCAAGCGTTTAGGTATTGGTCGAGCCCATGATCTGGACACCTTGGTCGAGACCCTGAAAATTTTGCACGTTCATGGCCCTTTAAAAGGTGGTCGTTTGTGCTCAATGAGCTGCTCAGGCGGAGAAGCGTCTCTGATGGCTGATACGGCGATTGGCCGAAAGATTAATTTTCCTGAATTAACGGATCATCAGCACCAATCAATCGCAGCAACTGTGCATCCGCTGGTCAGTGTCTCTAATCCGCTGGACTACCACACGTTTGCCTGGAACAAGGAAGAGGATCTTTTCAATACTTACAGCGCGATGCTTGAATGCCACTTTGATCTCGCGATGCTTGTGCTGGATTTTCCGCGTGCTGATCGATGCAGTCTTGAGACCTGGGCGCCGGCGGTGAACGCGATCTGTAGAGCCGCTCAAAAAACCCGGATGCCGACTGCTGTTCTGGCGAGCCTTCCCGAAAGCCTTCCTGAGGCGACCGCCTCTGACCTGATGTCAGCAAATATTGCTCCCTTGTGTGGCATTCGCCAAGCACTTGATGCCGCAGAGATTGCGGCGGCGATCGGGGAGTTCTGGAAAAACGCGCCTAAAAGTGATTTGCTCTCTGGTCCAGTCATAAATTCAAACGAAGGAACTAAAAGACGTATTGACGAGTGGGAGGCCAAGCAGTATTTGGCAAAGGCAGAAATCACTGTGCCGCAAGGCAAGAGATGTTCGGATCTCGAAGAATTGCTGGCTTTCGCTGAAACGATTGAATTCCCCATGGTGCTGAAAGCGTGCAGCGCCGAATTGATCCATAAGAGCGATGTTGCAGCCGTTTATGTTGGTATTTCTGACTCTGACGAACTAGAAAATCGGGCGCTTGAGCTTTTTTCACGCTTTGAATTACTTCTTGTTGAGGAAATGGTGGCGAGCGCTGTGTGTGAACTGATCGTTGGAATCAATCAGGACCCTGTCATTGGGCCTTGGATGCTGGTGGGAAGTGGCGGCATTTATGCGGAGTTGCTAAAAGATCAACAGGTTATATTATTGCCCGCTGATCGAAAGGCGATCGAGGAGGCCGTTGGCAATCTAAAGATTAGTCCAATTTTGAATGGCTATCGGTCCTCGAATCCGGCGGATTTTGGAGCAGTTGTATCCACGCTAGAAAAGATTTCAAGTTATTGGGAGAACAATAAACATCAACTCGCTTCGCTGGAAATAAATCCGTTGCTCGCGCTACCTGAAGGTAAAGGTGCATGCGCTGTAGATGCAGTGATGCAATTTCAAAACGCTGGCTAACGCATGTCTTTAAGTCAGAGCGTTCATGATGCGTCCGTAATGTCCCCGACTGATGCAATCTCGGAATTCATGAATCCCGGTTGCCAACGACTGCTTGATATTGGGTGCGGTGCGGGCCATCTTAGTGATGACCTAGTGTCTGGGCGACGTACGGTAGTCGCATTAGATCCTTTTGTTGTTCCAGGCGCGCCAGCGCTTCGAATTCAAGGTGATGCGGCGCCGTTGCCTGTGGTTGACGACATCTTCGATTCGGTTCTTTTTCATTGGTCTTTACATCATGTGCCTCAGGATCAAATGAGTCTGGCGCTTAGTGAGGCGGTTCGGGTGTTGACGCAAAACGGAGTTCTTTATGTCGTCGAGCCAGAGCCCATCGGCTCTTGGCATGAGGTTTGCCAGTCATTCCATGATGAAACTGCAGTTCAAAACTCAGCGGCAGTTGAGGTTGATTTTCTCGTTGAGCGGTCTGCCGGGCGTCGTCGACGGGCCTATTATTTCTATGAAGATCAATTCGATAATTTTGATGAGTGGGTTACTGAGTTAATGGAGATGCCGCATAACAATTACTGCGAGAAAGCGGTGCGATCAGAGCTCGTCAAGGATCAATTTGAGCGTTGTTGGGAAACGGATAAATATGTGCTTCGGCAAAGAGTGCGTATGGATGAAATCAGGTGGGACTAAAATAATGCCGTTGTCCAGGAAAAAGGGGAATTACTGTGGATCAATCTAACGTCGTGACCAAACGGGTGGGCCTTGTTTTAGAGGTTATGCTCGATCGACCGAAAGCTAACGCAATCGATGTAGCAACCAGTCGAATGATGGGCCAGGTTTTCGCAGACTTTCGTGATGATCCTGACCTTCGGGTGGCAATTATCACTGGCGCAGGCGAGAAATTTTTCTGTCCGGGATGGGATCTCAAGGCAGCAGCTGAGGGAGAGGCTGTTGATAGTGACTACGGCGTGGGGGGTTTTGGCGGCTTGCAGGAATTACCGAACCTTAACAAACCGGTGATTGCTGCCGTAAATGGGATATGTTGCGGCGGCGGCCTTGAGTGGGCGCTATCTGCGGATATGATCTTGGCGGCAGAGCATGCAACATTTGCATTACCAGAGATTAATTCAGGCACGATTGCAGATGCCGCTACGTTGAAATTGCCGAAGCGAATTCCCTATCATATTGCAATGGAACTTCTTTTTACGGGCAGATGGATGGATTCAGCCGAGGCCCATCACTGGGGATTTGTAAATGAAATTGTGCAGGCCGATGAGTTAATGCGTCGAGCCCATGAACTCGCTGCGATGTTGGCTGAAGGTCCGCCGCTTGTTTTTGCAGCAATCAAAGAAGTTGCAAGAGCCTCCGAGAATATGCGTTTTCAAGAGGCGCTAAACGACATTACTCAGCGTAAATTTCCAACCGTGGATACTCTTTATTCGAGTGAGGATCAAATTGAGGGCGCAACCGCCTTTGCCGAAAAGCGTAAGCCACGGTGGAAAGGAAGGTAGTAATTCCAAGTCTCAACTCAATTGATCTGGAGTCGAGATAAGCCTTATGCATCAGAGTGAAGGTCTATATAAAACGGGTTATAGATTAGACATGATGTTTTTGGTCTAATTTTTTTTAAAGAAGTGAAGTTATCAGGGGGGTGTAGTGGAAGACTGGTCTGTTGTTTATAGAGTTTCCTTGTTCGGCTTTTTGGGCGCTATGATTTTTGGGGCAGTCGCCAGCAAAACCCATTTCTGTATCATGGGTTCGGTCAGTGACTGGATCAATATGGGATCAAAAGTTCGGTTCCGTGCCTGGGTGTTGTCTATGGGAATCGCAATTCTTGGCGCACAAGTGATGATGCAAACGGGCCTGATTGATCTCAACGAAACGATTTATCGGGGCCCAAGTTTCGGGTGGGCTGGATTTTTGATTGGCGGCATTCTTTTCGGAATCGGGATGACTCTGGGCGCG
>JABHUE010000150.1 GCA_018672825.1 Pseudomonadota bacterium
ACAATGCTGATTTTTTCCGGATACTTGTTTTCGATTATTTTGGCGCCGAGCGTCTCGCGCAATAAGTGGCGATTGATGCCGAAAGCCTGCTCGCGAGTCCAGTGATGGGTATCGAGAATGCGTGGTTTGTATACAACGCCGAGCCCAAGCAAAAGCAGTGAGATCAACAGCCAGGTCGGCCAAGACAGCCTCCGCCGCCGGCGGGCGGGTTGTCGTAGGTGAGCGTTTTTCAACGGGCTGCAGTCAAGGTGTCGCGCGCTTCGTTGATTAAAGCGGCAAGATAGTCGGTGCCACCCCGATCGGTATGCAGTTTCTGGATCAGACGCCGGTGAGCGTCCTGAATCTCGTCAAGCGATGCATTTTTTTCGAGGCCGAGTATTTGTAGGGCTTGGTCACTTGATAACGGTCCTTGCGGCGCAGCGGTTGACGGTTCGCTGGTGTTTTCATCGCGCCAGCTGTCGCCTTGTGTTCGGTCGAGATAAGCTTCGAGCAAGGAGGCGGACTGGGCGTCTTGTTCTCGACAGACGGCAAGCAGCGACTGAAGCTCTGCATGGCTCAGCTGGCTGAGCTGACGACCGGTGAAGGGTCCGCTGATGACTTCACCGTCCAGATCGCCGCTGTCGTGGTCCAGAATCATGCGAAGGAAAGCGGTTTCTACGTTCGATGTTTTGCCCGCTGTGGGTCCCTGGCTTGACTTGAACATGCTCCACGCCTGCCGCGCGACCATGAATCGCTGTAGCCACGGCACGGCCGCGCTGATCAGTGCAAACATCCAGGGAATTCGGCCCGTCACGACCAGAACCAGCAGCGCGCCGGCGACGCCATAAAGCAAAATGAGTTTGATGGCTCTCACCCGCTGCTCGGGGCTGGCTTTGCCGAGCCAGGATGCCAGCCACATCAACCCGACCAGCGCGGCCAGCGCCAGGAAGATCCTCACCATAGTTAGCCTTTTTTATCCAGTTGCTGAATTAATTTTAAGGCTTCGCCTCCCTGCTGGCGGCCGTGATCACTCAACGCTTTTTGTCCCCCTGCGGCATACACCGCAACCGCGCAGAGAAGATCCCGAAGCTGGGCCGCACTTGATCCGTCAAAACGGCAGTAAGCACCGCGGGTGAGTTTTGCAATTTGAACGAAGGTTTTTTCAGCCGATTGATTGGCGCCATCCTGGAAGACAAATACGGGTATGCCCAGCATCCCCAGCTCCCCGGCATGTCGGGTCAGGGTGTCAGGATCTTCTTCAACACTATCCCCCACAAATACAAGCGCATTAATTTTGCGCTGGCCACCCCTCGCTTGCACGAGGACGTGCTTGAGGACTTTTGCAATTTGGGTATGTCCTGCCGCACAGCGTATTGCGGTCATTGTTTTCAACAGAATTTGGGCGTCCGCGGCCCAGGGCATGGCTTTGAACTCACCGTAACCCCGGTAGTACGCCAGCTGTATTTCAAGGCCGCCGAGTGCTGCTGTTTGCTCGAACATTTGTCCCTGGATATGGCAGGCACGATCCCAAAGGGGCTCACGACTGGCGGTGGCATCCATTGCAAACACCAAACGACCCTGCCCTTCGTGGCGCACAGGGAGGCCGGTGCTGCGCACCTTTTGCAAGAATTGATTGACCGCGTCCGGACTGGAGGGCCGTAGTTCCGTTTTTCTGGTTGAATTCACGGCGTATATCGGTAAGCCAAATTTAGGCGACAATCTTATCATTGAGGATGAAAATTGATGACGGAAGCTGAACATTGAATCTAATGCCCCTGATTGAGGGTTTGGCGCTAGGCAGCGCGTTAATCATTGCGATCGGTGCGCAGAATGCTTTCGTTTTGCGTCAGGGCCTCGCTGGACAGCACGTGTTTGTGGTGGCGACCGTTTGTTTTTTGAGCGATGTGCTGCTGATCGGATTGGGGGCCGGCGGTGTCGGAACCCTCATCCGAACCCAGCCGGATATTTTGCAGGGTGTGGCCTGGTTGGGCACCGCTTTTCTGTTTGTTTTTGCGCTGCGGTCTTTTTACCGGGCCTACCGGCCACAGACCCTTGGCGGCACTGATGTTCATGGCGCCCAAACATCAATGGGCGCGGCAATTGGAACCGCGCTGCTGCTTACTTTTTTAAATCCGCATGTGTATCTCGATACCGTGCTGGTCCTCGGGGGCATCGCCTCTCGTTTTGACGGCTGGGATCGCGCGTTATTTGCGGGGGGTGCGATGTTGGCCTCTGCTCTGTGGTTTTATCCTCTGGGTTTTGGCGCTAAAAAACTCCGGAAGTATATGAACCGCCCGATGACCTGGCGAGTGATCGATAGCGTGATTGGCGCCCTGATGCTGATCCTTTCGGTTTCGCTTGCAGTTGCGGCCTGGCGGAGAGACTTCTAGCGATCCGAATTTTCCGGCGCCAGGGCCCGGTCTATGATTTCACTCACGTCACGGGAGATCCCTTCACGGGCGCTGATGTGCTCGAGGGTTTTTTTCATCCCCTCCCGCCGGTGCGGTTCAAAACGTCGCCAAAGATTAAAAGCAGAGGCCAGGCGGGCGGCGACCTGGGGGTTTTTGGCGTCGGTTTTGATCAGTTGGTCTGCCACAAATTCATAGCCTGCGCCATCTTCCCGATGGAAACGAATCGCATTGCTGTGCGCAAACGCGCCGATGAGGGAATGGACTTTATTGGGGTTATCCGACCCATAGCAACGATGTTGGGTGAGCGCTTGTACCCGATCGATCGTATCTTCGCATCTGGAAATCGCCTGAACGCGCAGCCACTTATCCATGACCAGCGGATAGTCTTGCCACCGATTTTCAAAAAACGAAAGCGCCTCATGGCGCGCCTCGCCCGGTTGATTGGCTAACGTTGTCAGGGCGGCAATCGCATCGGTCATGTTGTCGGCACTTTTCAACTGGTTGAGTGCCAGATGTGTGATGTCTGTTTCGCCAAGCACCATCAGGTAGGAAAGACACAGGTTGCGCATCGCACGCTCGCCCGCGCTTTTTGCGTTGCGCTGATATGGGCCTGCAGGCTGTAGCGTCTGGTAGTGGTCAAAAAATTGTTCTTTGAATTGTGTCGCAAGTTCGGTCATCACCGCGTGCCGCGCCAGGTGTAGCCGCGCTGGATCAATGATCTCAAGCATCTCGCTCAGGTAGCTCTCGTCCGGTAATCGCAGCGCCAGTGCCTGAAAGGCGAGATCATCAAAGTGGGCCCGAAGGGTTTCACCAAAAGCCCTAACAAACTGGTCGTCGAGCGTGGGCTCATCACTGGCATTCATCCATCGCAAGATTTCCTTGCGCGCTAACGTTTGACCGGCATCCCATCGACTGAAAGGGTCGTTGTCGTGACCGGCCAGTACCGCGAGATCCGCATCTTTTCGATCCGTTTCCAAAACGACGGGCGCTGAAAATCCGCGCAGCAGCGAGACGATCGGCGGGTGGGCAACGCCTTCGAAAATAAAGGTGCTCTCGGTTTCGTTGAGTTCGAGCATATGCTCATGACGCTTGGGAGTGTTCCCGCTTTGGGCGGTTTCAACTGGATTGCCCGACTGATCAAACAAAGCGACCGCGACCGGTATTTGCAGGGGCGGTTGATCATGACCGGAGCGGTCTGGATTGCTTTGTCCCATCCAGAGATGGTAGCGGCTGTGTTCCGCGTCAAAACTGCCTCGCGCGCAAAGTCGAGGCGTGCCCGATTGATCATACCAACGTCGAAACTGGTTCAGGTCAGCGCCACTGGCATGTTCAATAGCGCTTACAAAGTCATCTGTGGTCACGGCCTGACCGTCGTGGTGCTCGAAGTAGTGCGTACACCCTTTAAAGAAAGCGGCTTCGCCAACAAGTTGACTAAGCATGCGAACAACTTCGGCGCCCTTGATGTAGACCGTTAAGGTGTAGAAGTTATTGATTTCGACGAACGATTCGGGGCGAACCGGATGGGTCATGGGCCCTGCATCCTCGCGAAATTGCTGGGTGCGAACCAGGTTGGCGTCTTCTATTCGTTTGACCCCCGCGGATCCATGATCGGCACTGAACTGCTGTTCCCGAAAAACCGTGAAGCCTTCCTTAAGACTTAATTGAAACCAGTCGCGAAGGGTGACACGATTGCCCGACCAGTTATGCAGATACTCATGTCCGATCACATCACGAACCGATCGATAGTCATGATCCGTTGCTGTTTCGGGCAAGGCCAGCACATATCGGGTATTAAAGACATTGAGGCCTTTGTTTTCCATCGCCCCCATATTGAAATCTTCAACCGCAACAATGTTGTACTGCGACAGATCGTATTCCCGACCGTAGGTTTTCTCATCCCAAGCCATTGAGTCCCGAAGCGCGGTTAGGGCGTAATGGCACTGCGAAAGGTCTCGCGAGCGAGCGTAGACCCTAAGCTGAACCTCGGTCCCGGATTGTGTCGTAAACCGGTTTTCCAGAAACTCAAGACGCCCCGCCACGAGGGCGAAAAGATAGCTGGGCTTGGGATGTGGATCTTCCCAAACAAGCGTGTGATGGTCGCCTTCATTGCGGGTTTCGATTAAATCGCCGTTGGACAGCAAGACCGGATACTCTGACTTGAGCGCTTGCAGGGTGACGCGATATTGAGAGAGCACATCAGGTCGATCGAGAAAATAAGTGATGCGCCGAAAGCCTTCCGGTTCGCATTGGGTGCATAGGGTATCGGCAGACGCATAAAGTCCCGAGAGTTCCGAATTTGCGGCTGGATTAATTTCGGTTTCAATTTCGAGAACGGCGTGATCCGTGGCAAGATCGAGCGTGAGCGTGCTGTCCGAACGCACCCAGTCGTTGCCATTCAGTTTTTGGTTATTCAGCGAAACACTAATGAGGTCGAGTTTTTCACCATGCAGCACGAGTGGACGACGATGTAGGCCATTTCGCTCGATCTGTAGACGGGATCGGACTCGGGTGCGATTTTTATTGAGGTGGAATTCAAGTTCGGTGTTCGGAATATGAAAATCAGGCGCCGCATAGTCCTTCAAATAAATCCGGTTGTTTTTCTGATCCGAAGTCATCATGCCACCATCGCGATGAGAAAAATAACAAAAGCAACAACTGCGATAAGCGGAACGATCACTGCGGGCCAATCTTTTGGCGCTTCCTGGCTTTCACGCATCATGGTTTTAACCCCCGGGAAAAACCACAGGATGATGAGCAGTGCGAGAACGCCCAGTAAAATTTTCTCCCACGTTGCCATTGCAATGTCCTTTTCTGAATTAGGAAATACGTTGGGTTCATTACCCAAAATAAATTAAAAATACCGCGTAATTATATATTTTTGAATTGAAAATATTGTTTAAAAACGAGTCAAATAACCAAAACCCGACAATTTTTTAATAATGAAATCAGAGAGTAAAAGGAGTAGGATGAAAACATACGGTCAGGTCGCGAACATGAACGTCGAAAAGCTTTTTGTCTTCTGGTATCGCGGTTTTGCCGTAGAAATTGAAAGTTCGGAAACGGCGAGTACTTGATGGAGACCTACTGATATGAACGAAGCACAGGACAACGACCTGAGCCAGAGAATTTTAGAATTGCGATCGGAGCATCGAGCGTTGGACAAAGCGTTAATCGCGCTTTCTGATAATCTTCGAATAGACGATTTACAGATGCAGCGTCTGAAAAAACGAAAGCTGTTTATAAAAGACAGCATCGATCATCTCGAACACCAACGTACCCCAAGCCTGCTGGCATGAGCCTAGGTTTGCAGAAGCAATAAAAAAGCCCCCGAACGTTCGGGGGCTTTTTATTTACCGCTCTGAAGACTCGAGCCGAGAACTAGTAACGATAGTGCTCGGGCTTGAAAGGACCTTCTTGAGAGACGCCAATGTAGGCGGCCTGTTCTTCAGTTAGTGTGGTGAGTTTGACCCCAATTTTGTCAAGATGAAGTCTGGCGACGGCTTCATCAAGATGCTTGGGTAAAACATAAACTTCGTTTTTATACTGGTCGCGATTCTTGAACAGCTCAATCTGCGCCAGCGTCTGATTGGTGAACGAGCTTGACATGACGAAGCTCGGATGGCCTGTGGCACAACCCAGGTTTACCAGACGACCCTGCGCCAGCAAAATGATGCGTTTTCCGTCCGGGAAAATGATGTGGTCAACCTGTGGCTTAATGTTCTCCCACTCATACTGTTCGAGGGAGGCGCAATCAATTTCGTTGTCAAAGTGACCAATATTGCACACGATCGCCTGATCTTTCATGGCGGCCATGTGATCATGGTTAATGACCTGGTAATTGCCCGTTGCCGTAACGAAGATGTCTGCCTGACTTGCCGCTTCATCCATTGTCACGACTCGATAGCCTTCCATTGCGGCTTGCAGCGCACAGATCGGATCGACTTCTGTGATCCAGACGGTCGCGCCCAGTCCCCGCAATGATTGTGCGGATCCTTTGCCAACGTCACCGTATCCAAGCACCACGGCGAGTTTACCGGCGACCATCACGTCGGTTGCCCGTTTGATGCTGTCGACGAGGGACTCACGGCAACCGTAGAGGTTATCAAACTTTGATTTTGTCGCAGAGTCGTTCACGTTAATCGCCGGGAAAGGCAGGTCACCTGACTTTTCCAGCTGATACAAGCGCTTAACACCGGTTGTGGTTTCTTCGGTGACGCCCAGAATGTTGCCCTGGATATTGGAGTACCAGCCGGGGTGCGTTTTAAGGCGCGCGCGGATGGCATTAAATAAGGCGACTTCTTCCTCGCTGGTGGGATTATCAAGGACCGACGGGTCTTGTTCTGCTTGAGTGCCCAGATTAACCAGAAGGGTGGCATCTCCGCCATCGTCGAGAATCATGTTGGGCGTGCCACCATCGCTCCATTCGAAAATGCGATGCGTGTAGGCCCAGTACTCTTCGAGCGTTTCGCCTTTATACGCGAACACAGGCGTGCCGCCTTCTGCGATCGCGGCTGCTGCGTGATCCTGCGTTGAAAAGATGTTGCACGATGCCCAACGAATATCGGCACCGAGTGCTGCAAGCGTCTCAATCAGAACCGCCGTCTGGATGGTCATATGCAGACTGCCTGCAATACGTGCTCCCTTCAGTGGTTGATCTGTGCCATGCTTCTCACGTAGTGCCATCAGACCCGGCATCTCGGTCTCGGCAATGGCCATTTCTTTGCGGCCAAATGCGGCAAGCGACATATCGGCGACGATGAAGTCCTGATCGGACTCTGGTTTTATCACAGCGTTCATGGTTGCTTCTCCATGTTCACTGAGCGTAGTTGGTTAAAGACGCGTAATTCCGAGCCTGGCGGGTATTTACCCGTTGCAACGCTCCTCGGCGGCGCCTAGAAAATATAGGAGGAGTCTAAGGCTCCCCCTTAGACTCTCTTCACAGCTATTTTACCGGAGACGAGGGCTATAAACCGCTCGCTGCTCTTAAAGCATCAGCTTTATCGGTTTGTTCCCACGGAAATCCTGCATCGTTACGGCCAAAATGCCCGTAGGCCGCTGTGGGTCGGTAGATGGGCTGCAGTAAATTGAGATCTTCAATAATGCCTTTTGGGCGTAGGTCAAAGTGCTCGTGAATCAGTGCTTCTATTTTTTCTTCCGGAATCTTGGCTGTTCCACTGGTATTCACCATGAGTGAGACGGGCTCTGCGACACCGATGGCGTAAGCGACCTGGACCTCGCATCGCTCGGCAAGACCGGCCGCCACCACGTTTTTAGCCACATAGCGCATGGCATAAGCGGCAGATCGGTCCACCTTGCTGGGATCTTTTCCTGAAAACGCGCCGCCGCCGTGGTGTGCTGAGCCACCGTAGGTGTCTACAATGATTTTTCGACCGGTTAATCCGCAGTCGCCATGAGGACCGCCGATGACGAAACGTCCGGTGGGATTCACCAGAAATCGGGTTTCTGCGCTAATCATGTTGGCGGGGAGTACGGGTTTAATGATTTCTTCAATCACTGCGTCACTTAAAGTGGCGTGATCGATTTCTTCGTCGTGCTGGGTAGACAGGACAACCGTATCAATCGCGACGGGTTTGTTGTCTTCGTAGCGGACGGACACCTGACTCTTGGCGTCGGGCCGCAGCCACGATAGGGCGCCGCTTTTTCGAACTTCTGACTGGCGTTTGACCAGTAAATGGGAATAAGTAATCGGAAAAGGCATCAGCACGTCAGTTTCGTTGCAGGCATACCCAAACATCAGGCCCTGATCCCCGGCGCCTTGTTCCCGATCGAGGCCTTCACCCTCATTGACCCCCTGCGCGATATCCACAGATTGCTTATCGAGGGTGACCATCACTGCACAACTTGCGGCATCAAATCCCATCTCCGAGGATGTGTAGCCGATCTCGGTGATGGTGTCTCGTACGGTTTGTGCGAGATCGACCTGGGCGTTGCTGGTGACCTCTCCCGCAATCACGGCGAGCCCGGTGTTCACGAGTGTTTCGCAGGCGACTCGGGAGTTTTTGTCCTGAGCCAGCATGGCGTCCAGAACCGCGTCTGAGATTTGATCTGCCATTTTGTCAGGATGGCCTTCGGATACAGATTCGGATGTGAAAAGAAAACTACTCGCCATGGACGCCTCCGTTGATACTAATCATGATTGTTTTGATTTTCAGACAAAAAGTCTAGCAGACCCCTCGCCTTCAATCTCCCTTTGTTAATTTTTCGGTTGTTGGGTTTTATCCCATCCCTGTCCCATCATGTGAGCCGTTCTAGTGAGATCAGCCAATTTTGGGCGTCTAGATTCTTCTCAAGAGAGAATCCGGTCTCCAATGGTGCCAGGCTCCACTCGGTCGTTAGCGTCTCACTCATGATCCAAGACTGGTGCTCGCTGATCACTTTTTGAATGGTTTCGTCTCCACTGACGTGTAGCCGTATACGATCGGAAACCTCAAGACCCGCTTGTTTTCGGCCATCCTGCACGGTTCTAACGATCTCCCGGGCCAGCCCCTCTCGGAGCAGGGCGTCGTTGAGCGTGGTGTCGAGCGCCACCAGGGTGCCGCTCGATTCCGCACAGGCATATCCGGCGGCCGATTCAGTTTCAATGAGAAGATCTTCAGGCTCAAACGTAATGGGCTGCCCGGAAACCTCAAGCGTGATTGGTCTTCCCTCGGCTTGGGCCCCCGCGATCGCGCTGCCCTCAGCGTTTGCGAGGGCGTCTCGAATAGCGGGAATCTGTTTGCCGTACCGTTTTCCGAGTCGGGGCAGATTGGGCTTGATTCGATAGCTGACCAGCTCGGCATCATTGGCGATAAAGGTCAGGGATTTGACGTTTAATTCGTCGAGAATCTGTGATTCATGCTCAGAGACCGCTGCGCGAGCGGTTTCAGTGGGAGTCCTGACCAAAAGCTGGGACAAAGGTTGACGGACTCTCACCTGACTTTCCTCCCGCGCGGCGCGACCGAGCGCGACAACGCCCTGAACAATTTCAGTGGCTTCACGAAGGGGCGTGTCCTGCCATTGCGCACGCGCTTCCGGCCAGTCGGTCATGTGGATACTCAACGGTGAGTCAGGGTTTTGTGCCCGGGTCAGATTCTGGTATATCGCCTCAGCCAGAAACGGCATAAAAGGCGCGATCAGTTTTTGTAGCGTTTCAAGACATTGGTAGAGCGTTAGGTAAGCCGACTGTTTATCAGTGCCCGCTTCACTTTTCCAGAACCGTCTCCGGTTTCGTCTGATGTACCAGTTACTCAGTTGGTCGACGAAACTTTCAATGGCTTGCCCGGCTTTTCTTGCGTCATAGGCATCGAGCGCGGTGGTGGTGGTTTCAACCGTATGGTGGAGCAGTGCGAGTGCCCAGCGATCGATTTCGGGACGTTCTTGTACCGGAACATCCTGGGTCAGATCAACGTCGTCGAGGGATGCATATAACGTAAAAAAGGCGTAACTATTCCAAAGGGTGTTGACGAATGAGCTGGCCACCTCGCGAATAATATCGACTGAAATGCGTTTCTGACTCTCAGGCGCCAGTCGGGCTAGAAAATACCAGCGCAGGGGATCGGCTCCGATATGATCGAAAACGTCGTAGGGATTAACGATATTTCCGATCGATTTCGACATCTTTTTGCCGTCTTTGTCCACGATGTGACTGAGGCAGATGCAATTTCGATAGGCGACGCTGTCGGACACCAACGACGCAATAGCGTGCAGACTATAAAACCAGCCTCTCGTTTGATCGATGGCTTCACAAATATAGTCGGCGGGAAAATGCTGTTCAAACGTTTGCTCGTTTTCAAACGGATAGTGCCATTGTGCGTAGGACATGGCGCCCGAATCGAACCAGCAGTCGATGACTTCGGGGACTCGTCGGTAGGTGCGGCCATTTTCAGGATGCGTAAAGACAATGTCGTCGATGGCCGGTCGATGGAGATCAGTCTCAGAGAGCGAGGCCCCACATAGGGCTTCGAGTTCTGCTAGTGAGCCAATACAAATGTAGTCACCGTCACCGTCAGTCCAAAGGGGTAACGGCGTTCCCCAAAAGCGCTCGCGGGATAGCGCCCAGTCGATGTTATTTTCCAGCCAATTACCAAAACGACCATCACGAATAGATTTGGGAACCCAGTTGATGGTTTGATTGAGCGCAACCATGCGATCGCGAACGGCGGTCGTGCGGATATACCAGGCGTTTTTCGCGTAATAGATGAGCGGGTCGCCGGTCCGCCATCCAAAAGGATAGTTGTGGGTGTATTGCTCATTTCTAAACAGTATTCCGCGGTCCGCCAAAATACGAATAATGTCAGAGTCCGCCTCTTTAAAAAATTTGCCCGCAACCGGGGTGACGGCATCAACGAAGTGCCCATCAAGGCCTACCCCATGAACGACAGGGAGCCCATTGGCTTGCCCGAGCGCGAGATCATCGACACCATAAGCGGGCGCGACATGAACAATGCCGGTCCCATCTTCGGTGCTTACAAAGTCGGCTGACAGGACTCGACAGATATCGCCCGGGGCATCCAGGTAATCAAATAGTCTTTGGTAGCGCATCCCCACCAGCTCGCGACCCTTAACCGTTTTGACGATCTGGATCGGTGCCTCTTTGAGGACTTCATTTATTCGGGCCTCGGCCAATATCAGGGTCTGCCCGTCCAGCTCAACATAAACGTAGTCGATGTCATCGCCCACAGCGAGCGCAAGGTTTGATGGCAGTGTCCAGGGGGTTGTGGTCCAAACGAGGAAGGTTGCGCTGCCATCTAACAGCTCAAACTTAACCGTGATCGATGGATCCACGGTTTCTTTGTAGCCCTGGGCGACCTCATGGGATGAGAGGGTTGCACCGATCCGAGGATCGTACGGCACCACCTTATAGTCCTGTTGGATGAGCCCCTTGTCCCATATCGTCTTCAGCAGATGCCAGACAGACTCAATATACCGGTTGTCCAGGGTGTAGTAGGCCTGCTCGAGATCAACCCAGAAGCCCATTCGCTCGGTCATCTTCTCCCAATCGCCGATATAGCGCATGACGGATTCGCGACAGCGACGGGTAAATTCCTCAACGCCAATTTGTTTCTCGATTTCTTTTTTGTCGAAGATGCCCAGTTCTTTTTCGATCTCATGCTCAACCGGCAGACCATGTGTATCCCATCCTGCTTTTCGGGGGGCATGAAAACCACGCATGGTTTTAAATCGTGGATAAATATCCTTGAAACTGCGCGCCAGGACGTGGTGAATACCCGGTTTGCCGTTGGCGGTCGGGGGGCCCTCGTTAAATGAAAAAAGAGGCCTGTCGGCGCTTTGCTCTAGGCTGCGGGCGAAAACATTTTCGGCTCGCCAGAAGTCCAGGATATGTTGCTCGAGTGCAGGGCCGTCATAACGGGAATTAACTTTGCTAAAACTCATATTTGTCGCGCTTTCGGTGTACCCCATTTGGGTTTAATTCCGGGGCGATTCGAAATCACTCGGGGAAGAGTAATTCGCGCGCGGTACCACCCGGCTTCACCAAGCAACGATTTGCTTCGGTCTTGGAACAATTTCTTGCTCCGCACCCTTTTCGCGGGTGAGTCGGCTGAGTCTATTGCGCTTGGAACAACGAAGCGGTTCGGTCAGCGGCTCCAGGGTGATTTTCGCCGGCACTCGGCCCGGGGATTTCAGCTCCCCCCGGTCTCTCGATGCGCGAGTTTATCCAGTTACTCTTCCCTTTCAACGCCTAATATCAAAATGCCCCACATAAGGCATTGATAACCGCTAATCTACCGCTTAGGCATAATCAAGGCAAATGAACTTAACGGGATTTAATGAGCGTTTACCACGCGAGGTCGGGATAGCGCCGAGCGAATCTGGACGCGTATTGCTCAAATGGTGATTCTCTCCCCAGTGGTTGAAGTCGTATTGCCGATTTTTATGGTCATTGCGCTCGGCTATGGTGTGGGTATCCGCCGCTGGATCGGCGAGTCGTCTGTTCAGGGACTGTCGATTTACGTATTCAATATCGCTGTCCCTTTACTGCTATTTAAATCGATGAGCGTGGTTACGCTTCCCGAGATGCTTCCCTGGCGGGGTGTGATGGGATATTTCGGATGCGCAATTGGATTGTTGATTAGTATTTTTTTCGTAGCCCGATTTTGGCTTCGTGATAACGCGACAGCGGGAATTTTTGCATTTTGTTCCAGCTATGGAAATTTTATTCCGCTGGGGATCCCCTTAGTTTTAATGGCGTTTGGCGATGAGGCTACGGTGCCGCTTTTCATTTTGGTTGCTTTTCAGGCACCGCTTTTTTTCCCTATCATGATTTTGATTCAAGAGCGAGCTCGTGCCGGTGAACATCGTGACCCGACACAATGGCCGGTCCTGAAGAGTGTGATCAGTAATCAATTTTTATTGGGTATTGGACTTGGCGCGGTGATTAATATTTCCGGAGTCACGTTACCTCTAGTGTTAGTCAAGTCTCTTGATCTGATCGGTCAGTCGGCAGGCCCTGCGGCGCTATTTACAGTGGGCGCTGCGTTAAGCTTCTATCCGATTCGAGGCGTGCTCCGATCTGTTGCCATTATCGTGGTGGTGAAAAACGTACTGTTACCACTATTGGTTTGGCAAGTGGCCAGGTCGCTTGGCCTACCTCCTCTTTGGCAGGCGGTGATGGTTGTGATGGCGGCACTCCCGGTTGGGATCAATAGCTACCTTTTTGCGGAACGTTATCAGTGTGCCCAGCCTCTGGCGGGTAGCGCGGCTGTGATCAGCACGGGGGTTTCGCTTGTGACGCTCTCCGTTGTTCTTGCACTGGTTAAGGTTTAGACACTGTCTTTTGAGGATTTGATAATTGCGGGCTGTTTGTTCAGAGTCGCGAGGTGAACGCCAACGCTTTCAGCAAGTGCGTCTAAGTCGTAACCCCCCTCAAGCGCGGATAAAATTCGCCCCTGACAGTATTGATCTGCACATTCCATCAATCGAGTGGTCATCCAGGCGTAGTGTTCGCTGCTCAGGTTGATGTTCCCCAGGGGATCAGCGCGATGCGCGTCAAATCCGGCCGAGATCAAAATCATGTCAGGTTTGAAATTATGTATCGCTGGCAATATTTTTTCGCGGAATGCATCCTGGTAATCATCATCGCCCGTGCCGGCATTCATTGGGCAATTGAGTGTTGCGCCCTGTCCTGCGCCTATGCCGTTTTCCGAGCGTGATCCGGTGCCGGGGTAGTGAGGATATTGATGCGTGCTGATAAAAAAAACGCTGGGGTCTTCTTCAAATAAGTGTTGAGTGCCATTGCCATGGTGCACATCCCAATCAACAATCAGGACTCTTTCAAGTCCGTGTTGCTGCTGGAGATATCGGGCGGTAATGGCAATATTATTGAAAAGACAAAAGCCCAACGCTTCATTTTGTTCGGCGTGGTGACCCGGGGGTCGAATTAATGCAAACCCGTTATTCACTTGACCACTGACAATTGCATCGCTTAATGAGAGGACCGTGCCCACCGCGAGGCGCGCAATATCAAATGAGTCGGGACTAATCACGACGTCTGGTGAATCCAGATAAGAAAGACCCTGTGCGCAACTGGTTTGCGCACGATCGATCAGACCTTCATCGTGCATAGATGAAATTTGATCACGATTGCACTCTACCCCACTCATCATGTGCAAAGACGAGAACCACGGCTTGCTTTTGAGATGCGCCAACGTGTGTGAAAGTCGGGCGGGTCGCTCAGGATGCCCAACACCGGTGTCATGATCCATAAACCGGGCGTCACTGGCAAAAGCGGTTTTCATGTTGATGTTTTCCGTAAGAGATCATGGCCCGTCACAATGCGGTTCGGATCGTTTAAATTAGCGGCACTTTAGTGAAGCCGTCAGGGAAGCCACTCGTCGCGACCGTTGAGTGACTTTTGAATGTGCCGAACAAGTATAGTCAACCCAGACGCATTGACGTTACGCTGATTTTTTTAGACGAACAAGTTCATGAGCGCCCTGATAATGCTGGCGATGATTTTCCTGATTTTATTGCTATTGGCGGGACTTTTTATCGCCACTCGTGCCTGGCCCGTAAAAGCCCGGGCCGGTGAGTCATTATCAACAGGAGAGGGTTCGTTTCTAAACGGGAACAAGGCGTTCACGGTAGGCACCTACAACATCCATCGCGCCAGGGGTGTGGACGGCCTAAAAGATTTAAGTCGGATAGCGGCGGTGATTCGCGATTGCGATATTGTGGCGCTTCAGGAAGTAGAGGGGACCCGTATTTTTCGCTGGCGCGATCAGGCGAAACTCCTGAGTACGATCCTTCAGCGCGTGGGGCATTTTACGCCCACCCGCAAGCTTCTTTTTTTTCCGCAGCGAGGCAATGCACTTGTTAGTGTTTATTCGATCAAGAATTGGTGGACAACGCCATTATTCCCATCGACAGGTCGAGCGCATCGAAATTTTTCCGTCTATCAGTTTTGTTCGCCCGAGGGCAGCTTTCATATTCTGAATACGCATCTTTCAAAACCCTCGGAAGGGGAGCGGCCGCTAGAGGCGGTCATGGAGGCATTTAAACGTTATCCGCGAGCGATTTTGATGGGCGATTTCAATGCGCCAACGAGTCACCCCGCGATGACAAAGCTGATTCCCGGTGACGCAGTTGATGCGCTGTCGAGTATTGAAAGTGATACGCGCCGAGTGGATATGATTTTGGTTCGGGGCCTCGCTGTCGAAAAGGCATGGTCGACCCCTGTCGGCCCTTCAGACCATCCTTTTTTTGCGGCTCGTATACGATTTAATAACCCTGAACATTAGCTGTCTGGGACCTCAAAACCCGCATTTTTGAGGATTTTTTCTGATTTTTGACTGATCATCGGTTGCGGATTATCCGAGCGCCACCATCTCATCCAGCGGGAGATATCTTTGGCGAGCGCGCGATCGCACTGACGCTGGGATTTGTGTTGTCGCATGGCATCAAGATCAATCAGAACAACGCGATCGCGGGTGTGTAGAAGATTGGGCGGCTTCATGTCGCCATGAGAAAGCCGATGGTTGCGCATGGCCACCAGGTTCTGCGTCATTTGGTAAAGCGCATGATCGATAACGTTAACATCCGATTGGTCAGTGAGCGGGTAAGCGCTCATCTCTTCATCAATGTGTTCATAGATAAACCACGATCGTGCCCGCAGGCCATAAATACGCTCCTGAACCCAAGCCACCGGTTGGATGGAGGGAACGCCGATTTCGCCGAGCAGTTTTGCAAAAGCGAAGTTGTTTTTTGCCCGAGAGCTTTGAAAAGCGAGTCGGATTCGATGAAAAATGTGCGCGACGTTGTAACGTTTGACCACGAATTGTTTGCCGTCAAAAGAGGTTAACGCGAGAGCCGTTTTTATATCGGTTTTGAGAATGCAGGCATCGGCAACTGAAAACGGCGTATCAGGATATTTGAGAAGATGCTCCAAAAGTGGAGAACGATGACGGGAAAAAAAATGTCCGCAAAGATTGCCGTGCTGCCATTCAGACACATCTTCACTTAAGCGTGAAAATGTGTTCTTGGCGTTCGATGGATAACGGACCGTCACACGCTCCTGGCTCGGTCCGGATGATGGTTCTCGACAAGAGTTGAGTGAGCCGCCAGTTTCACAGAGGGCGATCGACGCTGTTCTGTCTGATACAGGCGAAGTGCCCGACGATTCACTCGCGGCCAGAAGTCTGACTTCTGGCCAAGCGTTTCTCGCAAAGGACTTTGTGTATAAATTTTCATAAATCGGAGTAAATCACGGCGCGTTAGGCCAAGATCCATGCTGGAGTAGTGCAGGCCCGCCACATCTTTAATCCGCCATCGTTTTGGTGTGTTTCGCCGCAGCTGCATGCGGTGCAGGTCGATAACGGCCAATCGACTCTTATCCGCGCTGATGTGTCCATTCTCAAACCCGGGCTGGAGTAAAAAATGAACGAGATAAAAATCTCGATGGTTAGCGCCGCTGTGATGGAGCTGTCGGGCGGTCTGCGCAAGTTGCTGGATGAGCCAGCGTTTGAATCGAACCTCATGTGGGTGTCTCGGCGGATTTTGTTTCCAGTGACTACAAAATTCTTCAAGGCTTTGTGCGTTCGTGATCTCATCGGTGATGATAAATGATTGGCGGCGAGCCGGATTACCGCTTGCGGTCCCATAGCCCGCGATACTCAGGGTGCCGATACCCAGTCGTTGTAAATGGTGCGCGCCGTGCCACTCATTCATTGCGCCGAGGACGGGCAAACGCAAGTAGGAAAGATTTTTGAGAATCTCTTGCCATCCCACTCCGGTGTGCGTCTTTAAAAAGTAATTTTGCTCGTTTTTTTTGAACCGAACTGTTTTTCGTCCTGGCGCCTCGCGAAAGATTTCGCCGTCAAGCGACATAATTTGGTCAAATTGACCCAGTCTTTCGAGATCGTGGCGCAGGTATACCCACGGCTCTACAGTCGAATTTTGAGATTCCGTTCGTGATTGCTTGTTTTTCAGAACAATGGATTCAATGGCATTCGCTGCGGTTTGAGGCATGTGATAAAGACTGGATTGAGCACCATAGCTTAAGCCGTTGGCTGACCAGTGTTCCCGAGTGCTTGTAATCAGCGCGTCATTTAGATTTTTGTTGAGTAATTTTTGATCGAAAGGAGAAGGCAAAACAGCACCCGCATCGGCTTTTTTGATATGGCCTGCATAGCCGCAGACATCGGTTGCGATAACGGGCAGGCCAGCGGCGATGGCTTCGAGCAAAATGGTGCCGGTGTTTTCCATATAGGCCGGGTGAATAAGTAAATCGCCAGCGGCAAGCAGTTCGGGAATATCCATTCGACCGCCTAGAAACTTAACTCGCTCCCCAACCCCTAACTTACGTGCAAGCCTTAAGTAGGGTGTTGGTTGATCCTGACCGACGACAATCAGATAGGTTTTACTCAAGGCGTCTTTGGGTAGGCTTGCAAGTGCGACGATGGCACGATCAAGGCCTTTTGTTTTAAACCCTGAACCGACGAATAACAAAAGTACGTCAGATGCATTGATTCCAAGTTCACCGCGTAGTTTTGCGCTGACCCGTTGCCGGTCGGCGATGGGTCGGCGATCTAAATCGAGCGTTGGTGGCAGCAAATGAAACCGTTGTTCCGGTGTACCGTAGTACTGCTGATAGACGGATTTCTCTCGCTCCGAGAGCGAGAGAATTTCGGTTCGGCTTTCCCGACTAAAAACGGCCCGCTCAAAGGTATAAAGATGATGATAGCGCGGGGTAAGGCGATAAAATGGGCCATACTGGGGTGCAGTGCGCCCAAGATAGCAGAAGTCCGCACCGTAGTAGACATCCAATCCAGGCATCTTGTTGAAGCCCACAATCGCGTCGAAGCGCGCTTGCTTGGTTGCTTTTTGCATCTGGTTAAAGAAGCGACGATCCCGCACATGATTGCCACCGACTCGACTTGATTTGAGAACATTCAACTGAATGTTTTCGGGTTTTTCACCTTGCCACTCCGAGGTATAAACGGACACCGCGTGACCACGACTCTGGCATTCTTTTAAAATTCGAAGAAAATCGCGTTGA
>JABHUE010000003.1 GCA_018672825.1 Pseudomonadota bacterium
AAAGCGGGGTGCATAAAATCAGGTGCAGGCGCAGGTTCAGAATCATCATAGGTCACAGTCTCCCAACAATTTGTTTTTTCAACGAGCTCGCGTAGGAGTCCATTATTCAAACCATGCCCCGATTTATGGGCGGAGAACGTACCAATCAGTGGATACCCAAGCAGATATAGATCCCCGATTGCGTCGAGGATCTTGTGCTTTACGAACTCATCTCCATAACGTAAACCATCATCATTGATCACTCGATCATCGTCCAGCACGATGGCGTTATCAAGGCTACCGCCGCGGGCGAGTCCAGCTTCCCGAAGCGCCTCAACATCCTGCAAAAAACCAAATGTTCTGGCCCGACTCACTTCTTTTGTAAACGAGGTCTCAGAAAGATCTACCGTCGCATGCTGCGCTGAAGATTTCATGGTCGGATGGTCAAAATCAATACTGAAACTCAATCGAAACCCGTCATAAGGCTCAAAGCGAGCCCATTTATCCCCTTCCCGCACTTCAATACGATTTTTGATCCTAATGAACCGCTTGGCTTCAGACTGCATTTCAATCCCTGCTGACTGAATGAGGAAGACGAAAACCGCGGCGCTTCCATCCATAATCGGGACTTCGGTTGAATCGAGCTCAACAACGGCATTATCAATATGAAGACCTGCAAACGCAGCCATCAGGTGTTCGACGGTGGACACCCGCGTTCCTCGATACTCAAGAGTTGTGGAGAGTCGGGTATCACAAACATTCTCGAGTGACGCCGGAATATCAATTACGGGGTCAAGATCGACTCGGCGGAAAATGATTCCTGTGCCCACCGGCGCTGGTCGAAGGGTGAGAAGCACCTTCTCCCCCGTATGCAGACCCACCCCGGTGGCACCGATCACAGTTTTTAAAGTTCGCTGTCGAATCATCCAAGCCCAATCGCTGATATTTTTAAAATTCTGCGACCGCGTCGCCAATTTAGATCAATTTTACACTCAAAAAACGCGATTTGAGTGTATTTTGAAATTTTTTTACCCTTTTTTTTGCATATTTAGATATTCCACGATTATCGGTCAATTTCTGAATCCATACGCTGACTCTCTCAGTCGGCTTGTCGCCGTAAAAATGCGGGTACATCCAGATATTCCATATCTACCGCTGCATTTCCCTGGGAGTCAAAATCGCCAGCAGATCTCGGACGACGCCTGATGACTGTCGGCTTATCGTAGTCTTCATAGTCAACAGGGTCATGTGCCGCCTCATCATTATCACTACTTTCGACCAGAGTCATTTGAGGCGCTTTCCGAATGCCCGTCGCAACCATCGTGACTCTGAGCTCACCCTCCATCGCCTCATCCAGAACGGTCCCAATCACAACCGTTCCATCCTCAGATGCGTACTCATTAACAATCTCACCGACCTGTGCAAACTCTTCTAATTCCATATCAGGTCCTGCTGACACGTTCACTAATAGACCTTTTGCACCATGAATATCAACCTCTTCTAGTAATGGACTCGAGACCGCGCCTCGCGCCGCCTCGATTGCACGATCTGATCCTGATGCGGTGGCTGAACCAATCATGGCCATGCCCATCTCAGACATCACGGTTCGAACATCAGCAAAGTCAACATTGATCAACCCCGGGCGAGTAATCAATTCAGAGATGCCTTGAACCGCATTGAATAATATTTCATTCGCTTTACCAAAAGCATCAAGCAACGTGACTTTGCCACCCATCACTTCGAGTATCCGCTCGTTTGGAATGACAATTAATGAGTCAACCAATTCACCGAGTTCTTTTATGCCATACTCGGCGGCGGCAATTCTCTTCTTACCCTCAAACTGAAAAGGTCGGGTCACGACCGCCACCGTTAAAATTCCTTTTTCACGAGCGAGTTGGGCAATAACAGGTGCCGCGCCGGTACCGGTCCCACCACCCATTCCTGCGGTTATGAAAACCATATCAGTTCCATCAAGCGCGGCGGCGATCTTGTCACGATCTTCCGTAGCCGCCTGACGGCCAACCTCTGGGTTTGCGCCCGCCCCGAGCCCTTTCGTCAATCCTTCGCCGAGCTGCATCACTTTAGAAACACCGGATCGGTGAAGGGCTTGCGCATCTGTATTTGCAACGATGAATTCAACCCCGTCTAGGCTGGCTGAGAGCATGTGATCGACCGCGTTTCCACCGCCACCCCCAATGCCTAGCACCTTAATAACGGCCTGACGACCAGAAACTTCCATGAGTTCAAAAGGCATAGTGTCTCTCCTGTAACTATCGATTAATGAAAAAAATGACAAGTTCCCTGCCGGCGCCCAAAGCGCCGAAGAGAACCTCTTCTGCTAAATGAAAAAAAATCATTGCGACTCCTCACCCAGATGCCGCGAGAACCATTGCTTCATCCGTCCAAAAATTGCTGAGGGCGGTGAGACCCCAAACCGTCTCTTCGGGTAATGATTGGATTGGTGACGATGACCAAACATCAGCAAACCCATCGCTGTTGAGAATGAAGAATTTCGGACAACATCGCTTAAGGCGCCAACATATTTAGGCACGCCAAGTCGGACGGGCATATGAAAAATCTCTTCAGCCAGGTCAACCATTCCGGTTAGTTTTGCGCTGCCGCCGGTCAAGACGATGCCCGTTCCCAGCAATTCTTCAAAACCACTTCGGCGAAGTTCGGCCTGAACCAACAAAAATAATTCTTCTACACGGGGCTCAATGACATCTGCAAGTGTCGTGCGCGCGAGCTTGCGAGGCGCTCGCTCACCGACACTTGGGGTATCGATCATCTCGCCCTCGGGCGCAAGCTGCACCAAAGCGCTACCATATTTCTTTTTAAGCTCCTCCGCCGCCTGAGTTGGCGTTCGAAGGGCTACCGCAATATCGTTTGTGACCTGATCTCCCGCAATCGGTAAAACCGCCGTATGGCGAATTGCACCATCGGTAAACACCGCGATATCTGTCGTGCCACCACCGATATCGACAAGGCATACGCCCAACTCTTTTTCATCTTCGTCAAGCACCGCGTAACTGGATGCAATCTGCTCCAGCACCATGTCTTCAACCTCGAGACCGCAGCGAGTAATACATTTGACAATATTTTGCGCCGCGCTCACAGCGCCAGTAATAATATGAACTTTAGCCTCGAGACGAACACCGCTCATGCCAATCGGCTCACGAATACCTTCTTGTCCGTCAATAATGAAATCCTGAGGCAGGATATGTAAAACCCGCTGATCATTTGGAATTGCTTGTGCTTGAGCTGCCTCGAGCACCCTCTCGACATCTTCAGCACCGACTTCGTCGCGATTTTTTATAGCTGCCACACCATGAGAATTCATGCTGTTGATATGCGCACCCGCAATCCCTGCATAAACAGAGCTGATTCGGCATTCCGCAGTAAGCTCGGCATCCTCAATAGCCAGTTGGATGGACTGGACGGTTGAATCAATATTAGCAACGACACCCTTTCGCAGACCTCGTGATGGATGCTGACCCACGCCAAGCACCTCTAGTTCATCGCTGTCATTGACCTCTGCGACCACAGCGAGCACTTTCGAAGTCCCAATGTCCAGGCCTACAATGACTTCACTTGTCGTTTTCTTACTCATAACGCTATCTCAATTGTCATCTTTGATTACAGAAGCGATTTGAAATTTCTTGTCTTCCGGATCATCATGCCATTGCACTGCAAATCCATTGTCATAGCGCATATCAACCTTTGAAATAAGACCTGCTTTATGACTGAGTACCGTCTCAAAACTGAAGACAAGTCGTTCAATTTTTTCAACAATCTGATCTCGTCCCAAAAAGACTCGAAACGTGTTTTCCAATTTCAGATCCGACCGACGCAATTCGAGCTCCCACTGACCGGAGTGGCCAACAGATAGGGACCGTGGCTCAAGATTCACGATCGCGAGCAAGGAAAATATCTCGTGGAACGTGTCCACCACAACAGCCCGATACCGCTCTGGCCCCCTTAATAGCGGACGAAAACTAAAGCCATTCTGGGGTGGCAAGTTAATAAACTGACGTTCAACCTTTTCTTCTGATCGATCCAACTGTCGATACTCTGCGATCACTTGGGTTTCTATGACGGATATTGACAATGTATCTGGCCACACACGGCGAACCACTGCCTGATAAACACCGGGTCGATTCTCAAGCGCAGTCTCTATTGTTTTAAGATCTACATTAAGGTAGTTACCCGAAATCTTTCGCCAAGTTTCCCGCTCAATAGACCCTTGACTTATCACTAACAGGGGAGAGTCGATAACGACTTTTTGAATTGTGAAATAGCCGGATCGAATAACATGATCCATAACCAACACAGTCATGAAGAACAGGAAAAATCCTGCGACCATAGGTAGCCTTCGCCGGGGCTCACTGCGCTCAATTGTTTCGCCTTTGGAGACTTTCCCGCCAACGGCGCGCAGCTCAGGGAGTTTCGTGCCTAGTCCACTCATATTGCTTCTCCAACAAATCGGACTTCAGTTTCCAGCTTCACGTCGAATCTCTTTTCAACATCATCTTGAATAAACTGGATAAGGTCTTCAATATTCTCTGCGGTCCCTGTTTGATCATTCACAATAAAGTTCGCATGATGCTCCGAGATCCTGACACCCCCGATCCGCTTTCCTTTATGTCCGGCGCGCTCAATCAAGCGGGCTGCGTAGTCTCCTGGGGGATTTTTAAAAACAGAACCTGCACTAGGCTGACCAACGGGTTGGCTTTGTCCACGCGTTTCAAGAAGCGAGCGAATCACGTGCCGACTCTGGGGCGCACTCAACGGTTCAAAGGAAAAACAAGCAGAGGCAACCCACACATCTTCGGAAATACTCACGGCACGATAAGACACCTCAAATGCTGCCGGTTCACATTCGGATATTTCACCTCTTCGGTTGATGAGTCGAATACTTTCAACAAATTGCCAGGTTTCCGAGCCAAAGGCGCCCGCATTCATAGCAATCGCGCCACCGACCGTACCCGGTATACCTGCAAAAAATTCGGCGCCGGCCATTTGATTTTTACCAGCAAACCGCGCAACCCGAGCACAGGAGACACCTGCCTGCGCTGTTATTGTCTTTTCGCTTAATAACGCCAAAGCATTCAGACCTCGATGGCCAGCGATTACCGCGCCATTAAAGCCCCCGTCCCGAACCAGCAAGTTACTACCCAAGCCGAGCCATAAAATTGGGGTGTGTGCTGGAAGAAGGCGTAAGAACTCCGCGACATCCTCTTCATCAAGAGGCTCGAAGAAATAACGAGCCGGACCACCGACCTTCCAACTGATATGGCGAGCCATCGGCTCGTCGTGGCGCACGTGCCCGCGGAGGCTATCAAATTCATGACTCGGATTCATTGATAACTCTCTCATCCGAATGACTCTTCACAAAGATGCATCGACGAAATAAGGGCCCGGGCGGCTTTACCAATACTGCCTGCACCCAAGGTCAGAACAACATCGTCCGCTTGGAGCAATGGGAGCAGGGTTTCTCTCAAGCGATCGATATTCGGGGCAAAAACTGGGTCGACACCACCTCGGACACGGATTGATCGACATAGCGCTCTTCCATCCGCACTGGCTGCTGGTTTCTCGCCGGCCGCATAGACCTCTGTCACCACTAAACAATCCACATCACTCAGTAATGAGCTGAAATCGTCCATAAGATCTCGTGTACGAGAAAACCGATGAGGCTGAAACACAACAACTTTTCGACGATCAGGCCAACATCCCTCTGCGGCAGACAGGGTGGCTGCAATCTCGCTGGGGTGATGAGCATAATCGTCTACAAGAAGGGCTTTGCCATCAGGCAGTCTGATATCTCCGAGAATCTCGAACCGCCGGTCGATTCCGCTGAATTCGCGAAGCCCATCGACGATCGCTTGCGTCTTGATTCCTACTTTATCGGCAACCGCAATTGCGGCAAGCGCATTACGAACGTTGTGTAATCCGGGGAGTGCGAGATCAACCGAAAAAACTTTTCCATCTGCAGTCGTCGTATCAAACTGCATTCGGCTACCCGACTGACTCACATTCATGGCGTTGTAATCCGCCGGGGTCTCAATACCATAACTCACAACAGGACGTAAAATTCTCTCTCGCATTCTCTGCACTGCCGGGTCATCAGCACACAGCACCGCGAGCCCATAAAAAGGCAGGTTATGCACAAACCTCAAGAAGGTATCCGTTAATCTCTCAAAGTCACCCTGATAAGTTGACATATGATCATGATCGATATTAGTCACAACCGCGATGTGTGGCTGCAAATGAAGAAAAGAGGCGTCACTTTCATCAGCTTCTGCGATTAACCATTGACCGTTTCCAAGCTTTGCATTGCCTGTTTCACTTTTAACCAGGCCACCGATTAGAAAAGTAGGATCGAGTCCTGCCTGACCAAAGATCGCCGCGACAAGACTTGTCGTCGTTGTTTTTCCATGCGTCCCGCCGATCGCAATCCCATTACGAAACCGCATCAATTCCCCAAGCATCTGAGCGCGAGGTACGACAGGTATTCCGTTCGACTGGGCAAATAGCACTTCGGGATTTCCTTCTCCCACCGCGTTGGAAACCACAACAACATCAGCGCCTTTTGCGTTTGAATGGTCATGATCTTTATAAACCTGGACACCCTTTGCCATTAATGCACGCGTTGCAATCGAATCAACTTGGTCGGAGCCACTAATCACATATCCTTGGTCCATAAGCACAGATGCAATACCACTCATACCAGCACCTCCTATGCCAACAAAGTGGATATGGCGAACAAACTCACGCACGGGCAAGCTCCAGACATTGATTCATTACGTCATTTATTGCTGCAGGACGAGCAAGTGTTCGGGCAGCCTGAGCCATTTCCATTAAATCTTCGCGTTTTAAAAAACACCGATCTATTTCATCAGCTAATCGACCTGGATTCAGTTCCGATTCCCGAAATACCACCGCAGCACCGGCGTCCGCCAGGCAGCGGGCATTCGCAAATTGATGATCACCAGCGGAATGCGGATATGGAATTAATATTGCGGGCAGTCCAGCGGCGCTTATCTCGCTTATCGTCATTGCGCCTGCCCTTGAAATAACAATATCAACCGACTCATAAGCTGACGACATATCATCAATAAAATCAACGACTGACGCATCAAGATCTAGAGTGCTGTACGAATCTCTTACTTGATCATCGTGATTTCGTCCGCTCTGATGCAGAATTTGTAATTTCGATCGACAAGATGCCATCGCGAACGCGTGCGGTACTAGATCGTTAATGGTTCGTGCACCC
The DNA here is from genome assembly GCA_018672825.1 of Pseudomonadota bacterium. GTDB lineage: Bacteria > Pseudomonadota > Gammaproteobacteria > Arenicellales > UBA868 > UBA868. The sequence goes on from JABHUE010000003.1 coordinate 7,256, forward strand.
TGGCTTCCGCCCAACACAAGGACTCGTAAATTTGTTGAGAGACCAATACCCCTTTTCAACGGGGCAGGAATTAATGCGATTTCAGACCTAACCGGATTACCTGTGTGTTCTGCTGAGCTTGGCATCCCTTCCGAACAGGAAAAACCAGTGAGCACTTTGGCGGCAAGCATAGTAAGCATTCGATTTGTCAGTCCGCTACGGGCGTTCGCCTCATGAATGATCAAAGGTCGACGCAACAACCAGGCAGCAACTCCTCCAGGCCCTGCGACGAATCCCCCCATCCCCAAAACCACATTGGGTTTTTGCCGCCAAATCACCCTCAAGCTCTGCCAAACTGCGCGGACAACCATCCACGGAATCATAATTTTTCGACTCCACTGAATACCGACGACTGCGCTGGCATCAATCCACTCAATATCGAATCCCTCAGATGGAATAACTCTCGCCTCTAGCCCCTTTTTTGTTCCTAACCAGACGACTTGAATTCTTTTTTCACGCAACGCTTTAGCCACACTAAGGGCGGGATAAACATGACCGCCCGTTCCTCCTGCCATGATCATCACGGTAGTCACCTTCCCTTCGAACGCTGTGGAAGACATTGATAAACCGACAAAACAATGCCCAGCGCAAGCCCATTAATCAGCATACTGCTACCGCCATAACTCATTAGCGGCAGCGTTAAGCCCTTAGTCGGAACCAAACCCAAATTGACTGCAAAATGAAATATGGCCTGAAGCACAATTAATAGTCCGATTCCTTGGCACACTCGGGCACCAAACAACTCTCCCGCATCAGCGGCGCGGGAAGCAATATCAAAAACCCGCCAAAGAATCAGACCGTAAAGTACAAGAAGTGCCACGAGCCCAATCAGTCCCAATTCCTCCCCAATCACCGCAACAATAAAATCGTTACTCGCGTGAGGCAGATAAAAAAGCTTTTGCACACTCGCGCCTAATCCCACGCCGAACCACTCACCACTTCCTAATGCGATAAGTGCCTGAACGAGTTGAAACCCTGTATCAAAGGGATCGGCCCATGGGTCACGAAAACTCAAAACTCGCTGAAGTCGATAGGGTTCGACAATAATTAATACGGCGACAGCGCAGACCGCGACTACAATGGCGCCAAAAATATATCGGATTCTTGTTCCCGACAGATACATCAACCCAACGCTTGTCATCATGATCACCGCAGTGCAACCAAGATCAGGTTCGAGCAACAACAGCACACCTAACATTCCAATAACAAACGCGGGCTCGAGAATGCTGATCCGGAAGGAATTCATTGATCCCGAATTACGAACAAAATGATCAGCCAAAAACAATACGGTCACTACTTTGATCAGTTCGGAGGGTTGAAAACGCATAAAGCCAAGCGGCAACCAACGTGTGCTCCCATTAACCTCATGACCGATACCGGGAATGAGCACTAAAACTAACAACACGGTGCTTAAACCCAAAAGGGGGCGATTTGCCTGTCGCCAAAATCGGAGAGGCACCGAAGCTGCAATGAAACCCAAAATAAGCGCCAGGACAATGCTAAACGAGTGCTTTATCAGGATAGCGAATCCGCCCTGTACCCCTCCATGAGTTCCAATCGCGGCCGAAAACACCATTACCATGCTAAGCGAGAGCAAAGTGGCCACTGCGAGAACCAAGACCGGATCTACCGCGGGCACTCTTAAAAAAGATCTTGAAGGGGCCGTAATGCTAATCATGTTATTAATTCCTGCACCAACTGACGAAACACATCGCCCCGATGCTCAAAATTTTTGAACATATCAAAGCTTGCACAGGCGGGCGAAAACAAAACTGCATCGCCGGGCTGCGCCCATCTTGATGCCAACCGTATTGCATGATTGAGATCGTCAGCAAGCGTCACCGGCACTCGATTCCCGATCGCTTCTGCTATCCACAATCGATCTTCGCCAACTAACAACACCTGGCGGGTGTACCGCTGAACTGCATCTGCGAACTGGCTGAAGTCCGCGCCTTTGGACTGCCCTCCCGAAATCAACACCACGGGTCTTCCCATTCCCCTCAGCGCAGCAATAGTCGCTCCTGGATTCGTTCCCTTGGAGTCGTTGATCCAAGTGATTCCATCCTTGCTCAAGACTTGCTCACACCGATGAGGTAAACCTCGAAATTCAGTCAGCGCCTTAATCATTCGATCAGAAACGGAATAGCCCGAGCTTTCAACGAGGCCGATTGCAGCGAGCGCATTTAGAATGTTGTGGCGCCCATTCATTGAAAGAAGATCAGTTCTGACAATTTGCTGAGACCCTCGCATAATCCATTCGTGCAAACCGTCAGACTGAATGCCATAGTCCTGATCAGAAACTGGGCAGGACAGACTGAAACTTATTTTCTGGACGCCGACGCTGATATTTAGTTGAGCAAGATTTGAATCGTCAACATTAATAACGGCTGTTTCGGCATTGTTGAGGATTCTTTTTTTTGCGTTGGCATAAGAGCCGAAATCATCATATCGATCCATATGATCCGCCGATAGATTCAGAATAGCGGCCGACCGAGGTCGTAAAGATGACGTGGTCTCGAGCTGAAAGCTCGAAAGTTCGAGCACAAACACATCCGGAATCTGGTCATCAATAAGATCGAGTGCAGGACGACCGATGTTACCGCCGACACGCACATCCAAACCTTTGGCTTTGAGCATTTCGCTGACAATCGTCGTAACCGTCGTCTTCCCATTGGATCCGGTAATAGCAATGACGGGCGCGGGACATGCTCTTGCAAAAAGCTCGATGTCACCCAATATTTCAATTTTTCGGCTGCGCGCCTTTTTGAGAAAAGAGTCGCTCAGGGAAACGCCAGGACTGACAACGACAACATCTACGCCATTTAGATGAGCATCATCATAAATGCCGCAATGAACAGGAACATCAGGGTATGCATTTTCAAGGATCTCACGAAAGGGGGGATTATCACGCGTATCCAAGACCCGAAGATCAACCTGACGCTCAATCAGATATTGGGCGCTAGAAAAACCAGAGGCCCCGAGTCCAAGGACCACCGCTCGTCGCCAAGGAAGCGTTCCAAGATTCATCGCTAAGGCATTACTCGTCATCAACCTAACGAACCTTGAGCGTTGCGAGACCAACAAGGACCAAAATCAGGCTAATAATCCAAAATCGGACCGTCACTTGGGGCTCTTTCCAGCCTTTCTGTTCAAAATGATGATGAAGCGGAGCCATCCTAAAAATTCGTCGTCCAATCAATTTGTAAGACGCAACTTGGAGTACAACCGAAATTGTCTCAACGACAAATAATCCTCCCATAATCGCTAAAACAATTTCTTGGCGAACAATGACAGCGATGGTTCCCAATGCAGCGCCAATCGCTAAGGCGCCAATATCCCCCATGAATACTTGCGCGGGATATGTGTTGAACCATAAAAATCCCAGTCCGGCACCCACTAACGCAGCACAAAAGATCAGCACTTCCCCAGCACCCAAAATAAACGGAATACCGAGATAACCCGAAAAAAGAGAATGGCCGGTAAGGTACGCAAATACGCCCAAACCGCCTGCCACCAAAACACTCGGCAAAATCGCTAACCCGTCTAAACCATCTGTTAAATTAACCGCGTTACTGCTGCCCGTGATTACAAACCAAGTCAGCACGACAAATCCAAATCCAAGTTCTAACGCGACGTCTTTAAAAACGGGCACGAGTAACGAGGTTTCGGCAGGTGATTCGGCGGTTAAATAAAGTGTGATCGCGGCACTCAGTGCTGCAAGACTTTGCCAAAAAAACTTTTGCTTCGAGCTGATTCCGCGCGAATGATTTCGCGTGATCTTGGCATAATCATCAATCCACCCGATGACACCGAACGCTAAGCAAACAAAAATAATTATCCAAATAAAACGATTATTTAAGTCGGCCCATAAGATTGTGGAGAACACAACTGCTGCAATAATAAGAACGCCACCCATGGTTGGCGTGTCTTTCTTGCTTAGGTGAGTGATTGGTCCATCGTCGCGGATTGGTTGCCCAGCCCCAATACGCTCGAGTCGGCGAATCAACGCGGGGCCAAGGAGAAAACTAAATATCAGCGCCGTAAGCACCCCACAGATTGCACGAAAAGAGAGGTAGCGGAATACATTAAACGCGCTGTATTCCAAAGCAAGCTGCTCAAATAAACTTTTCAGCATGCAATCGCCTCGCTACGTCTTGAGTCAGCTAACGCATTAGCAACGTGCTCCATTTGAGCGCTTCGTGAACCCTTAACAAGCACCGTCACGCCCGGGCGCAACATCCTATAAGCATCACTAATCAAGCTCTCAAATGAATCGAATTTTTTTGCATTCTCGCCAAACTCATCAGCTGCCAACTCTGCCATCTCACCGAGAGCTATCAAAACATCGATGCCGGCATGCCGAGCCTCACGACCTACTTCTGAATGCAGTTCAGCCGCCCGGCTTCCGAGTTCAGCCATATTGCCAATGATCAATACTTTGAGTCCCTCTCGACCCGACAGGGTTCTGATTGCTGCCCTCAAAGAATCGGGGTTGGCATTATAAGAATCATCAATAAGAGTGGCTCCATGCGCCCCTTCTCGAATCTGTAATCGACCCGGCTCGGCCTGAACCTCTACAAGGCCAGCGCGGATCTGATCTGCATCGCCACCACATGCCCAGCCCACGCTGGATGCAGCAAGCGCGTTCAACGCATTGTGTCGGCCCAGTAAATTAAGGGGTGCTTCAAAAGACTCATCAGGAAGATTCACCTCTACCACTTGTTGACCGTTTATCGTCGCTGCACTTCCATTCACTCGAGCCTGACTATCGAGACCAAAGGTAATGGTCTGGAAGGATCGGGTACGCGCCGCCCAATAAGCAGCGAATCGATCATCAGCGTTTATCACAGCGGTACCCCCGGACTGTAGTCCGAGAAAAATCTCTGCTTTTGCCCGAACAACGTCAGAAAGACTACCAAGGCCTTCAAGATGTGCATGTGCCGCATTGGTAATGAGCGCAATACTGGGACGAACCAATCGGGTTAATTGACCAATTTCGCCAGGGTGGCTCATTCCCATTTCAACAACCGCAAACTCATGCTCGGGTCGGATACCAAGCAATGTTAATGGCACACCGAGGTGATTATTAAAGTTGCCAGGGCTTGCATGAGTCCGTCCCATCTTGCCCAGTATTGATGCGATCATCTCTTTGACTGTTGTCTTACCATTACTGCCGGTGACGCCAATCATGGGAAGACTTACACGACTTCTCCAAAGCTCTGCCAACTTCCATAGTGCGAGCTCAGTGTCTTTCACCACAATACTGGGCGTTTCACGGTCGGGAGCCGAACTCGCCATCACAGCGACAGCACCTGCTTGTTTGGCATCTCGAGCAAAATCAGTGCCGCAGAAACGCTCCCCATCGATTGCTACAAATAGTGCATCCGGCTGCAAAGTTCGGGAATCAATACTCACCGAAGAAAATCTGACATCCTCACCACTCAGGACGCCATCGACAGCATGTGCAATTTCGCTGAGCGTTAACATCGTGACACCCCCAGCACGGTTTCTACAACCTCTCGGTCGTTAAACGGTAATTCCTCATCTGAGATCAATTGACGGTTTTCATGCCCCTTGCCCGCAATTAAGACGGTATCTTCAGCGCCCGCGCTATCAATCGCGAATTTAATTGCGCATTTTCTATCTTCAATCACTGCGTCAGGTGGCTGATTCATGCCCGCCAGGATCGAATCAAGAATTGAGGATGGATCCTCACTTCGTGGGTTATCGTTCGTTAGCACCGTTCGATCGGAAAGCATTGAAGCCGCTTGACCCATCAACGATCTCTTACCCTTATCTCGATCACCGCCGCAGCCAAACACACACCAAATTTGTCCAGAGGTCATTGATCGAATAGATTGCAAAACTGCTGATAAGGCATCAGGTGAATGCGCATAATCAATGACAACAAGGGGCGATTGCTCGCCCAATCCACGGCAGAACTCCATTCGACCTTCGACAGGAGTTAGCCCGCTCATGGCTGAGCCAATTTGTTCTGCCGAATAACCCTCCGCCACTAAAGTTGTTGCAACAGCCAGGAGATTTTCAATATTAAAGTTGCCATGCAGCGCGCAGCTAAATTGAATCTTTCCAACAGGCGTGTTGAGTAAAAGTGCAATTCCATTTTGGTCCTGGTTTATTTTGAGCGGGTAAACGCTTGCTTTTGGACTATTTCCAAAAGTCCATACCCGGGCATCGATCTTTTCCGCTGCGAATTCAGCTCCAACAGGATCTGAGATGTTAATAATTGCACTTTTTAATTCACGCCTTTGAAACAACAAGAACTTTGCATCCTTATATCGCTCAATACTTTTATGATAATCAAGATGATCCCGCCCCAAGTTCGTAAAAATCGCGGAACTAAATTCAACGCCTTCGACACGACGCTGATCCAGCGCATGAGAAGAAACCTCTAGGCAAACACCCTGGGCGCCTGCGGTCACCAACTGAGAAAGCTGTGATTGAAGCGTTACCGAATCAGGCGTCGTCAGCTCGCTTTTTTGTAAATTGCCATCGAAGCCCCATCCTGTGGTCCCGATAAATCCACTCTTCTTGCCAAGTGCATTTAGCGCCTGCGTCAAAAGAAATGCACAACTCGTTTTACCGTTTGTTCCCGTCACGCCGATTACAAATAAGCGGCTAGAAGGATGATCAAAAAACCGGTCTGCGATAACGCCCACTTTTGATCTGAGGTCAGGAATCGCAAGACAGATTCCATCAACATGATCGATACCTTTGATATCGTTTTCGACCAATACCGCCGCTGCGCCTGAATTCATTGCGTAACTCACAAAATCCCGGCCGTCCGCTTTATTCCCTCGCATTGCGATAAATAAGCTGCCTGACTTAACCTTTCGACTATCAAGCGTCAAATTGGAAACTGCAATTGAGGCAAGATCTGGATCGAGACTCACGAGTCCCGCCAAGAGATTACTGAGCGGTCGTGTCCGAGGCTCACTGGCATAAAGAGCAGTCACGCGCCAGCCTCCGACTCAACGGGATGAGCAACAATTGTGATCCCCGACGCCGTGTTAGCATCAGGCTTGATACCATTAAATCGAAGAGCGTCGGACATAATCCTTGCAAACACCGGGGCTGCGACTTCTCCGCCAAAGTACTTGCCTTGCGGCTCATCAACCATCACGGCTAAAACAAAACGGGGTCTTGAAGCAGGTGCAAACCCCACAAAAATTGACTGGTATCGATCCTCTTCGTAACCGCCTGATGAACTTACTTTATGTACTGTGCCGGTTTTGCCCGCGACTCGGTAGGCCGGCACCGCTGCTTTCTTTGCCGTTCCTTCGGCACTAACTACCCTCTCCAACAGCATGTTGATCTGCTGCACAGTTGCCCTTGAAAGCACTCTTTGACCCGGCACTGACGCGCTGCGTCGGCGTAACGTGACCGGGCGCAAAATCCCTCCCGAAGCCAGCACACTGTAGGCTCGGGCAAGCTGCACCTGCGTTGAAGCAAGCCCATAGCCATAGGACAGGGTAGCGTGTTCTATCGGCCGCCAACGCTCCTTCTTAACAAGACTGCCATCAACCTCTCCCGGCAGTTCAACCCCACTGACCTGGCCAAATCCTACTGCAGAGAGAGTTCGATACAGCTCCTCGGGCGCGAGCTCCAGCGCAATTTTTGCAGTCCCCACATTACTCGACTTTATAAGCACACCAGAAAACGAAAGAATGCCGTAATCCTTGATATCACTAATTTGATGCTTCCCGATGCGATACACTCCGGGACCCGTAGAGATCGGTGTTTCGGTGGAAAAATGACCGCTTGCCAACGCCATTGCTAACGTAAATGGCTTAATTGTGGATCCTGGCTCAAAAACATCAGTCACTGACTTGTTTCTCAAGACCTCCATTCCACTGCTTGATCGATTATTAGGGTTGTAGTCAGGCACATTGGCCATCGCCAGTACTTCTCCCGTTGCGACATCCAACATCACAGCTGACGCTCCAGCTGCACGGGTTTCACCAACGGCATCTGCCAAATGTTTCTGTGTTGACCCCTGGATCCGAAGATCAAGGCTAATTTGCAAATCCCGACCGTGATGAACCGCCCGAATACTTTCTATATCCTCAACAATCCGTCCTTTGTTGTCCCGAAGTACGCGTTTTTGACCATCGACCCCGGAGAGATGAGAATTAAACGCTTTTTCAATACCTTCTTGCCCCCGGTCATCTACATCGGTAAAGCCCAGCACATGACTCGTTATCGGTCCCGCCGGGTAATAACGTCCGTACTCACGCTGGGAGGTAACACCCGGGATCGCCAAGCTTTCAATACGGCTGGCCTCTGCTGGTGGAAGATGACGACGCAGATAAACGAACTCTCGCCCTTTTGCCCGTTCCAAAATATTCGCTAACCGGTTTGGCGAAAAATCAAGCGCTTCAGCAAGGCGGGGCCAGTCCTCGCGGGCCTGAAATAAAGTAGCAGGATGCGCCCAAATCGCATCAAGTGGCGTGCTGACAGCCAAAACATTGCCATTCCGGTCAAGAATTCGGCCGCGAGCAGGTTTGACTACAATATTTCTGAGCTGTCGCGCCGCGCCCTCGGCCTGTAAGCGGGTGCTATCAAGAATTTGTATCTTATAAGCTTGCCCCGTTAGTACGAGCATCCCAAGCATCAGTGAAACGACCACAATTCGATGTCGAATTACCGAGTAGCGGGTCAAACGCTTTGTTGGGCTTGGTCGCTTCATTCCCGACCCTCAACTTGTACCAAAACAATATCAGCGAGTCCGGGCGTTATCATTCCTAGTTCATCTCGAGCTGCTTGTTCAATGAGGTTGTGGCGGGCCCAGGTTGCTTTCTCAAGCTGAAGCCGTCCCCACTCATCATTCAACTGATCCCGCTGTTTTTCTGCTGCCCGAACATCAAGAAATTCAAGTCGATTCTGGTGCCGAACCACCACAACAAAAAGGGCAGAAACGATGACGATCACGCTCAAAAATCCAACCCACTTCATACAGACTCCCCCGCACTTTTTTGCGCTGACCGAAGTACGGCGCTACGCGCCCGGGGGTTTTGATTTACCTCAATCTCCGATGGTCTCGTTGGTCGCTGAACTGTTTCAATACCTGGATGTAAGTCATGCTTTGTCACAGGCAAATCAATAGGAAACGGATCACCTTTGGATTCTTTTCGAAAAAAATGTTTAACCTTTCGGTCTTCTAGAGAATGAAAACTAATAACCGCTAGTCGACCACCAGGCTTGAGGATCTCAAGCGCTTGTGGCAATACCGCATCCAGCTCCTCCATCTCACGATTAATGTGTATTCGAAATGCTTGAAACGTCCGAGTGGCTGGATGCTTACCCGGCTCTCGAGTAGGCACACATTCTCTGACCAAATCAGCGAGCGCGCCGGTGGAGGTGAGCATTTTCTCTTTTCGGGCTTCAACAATTGCTCGCGCAATCCGACGCGCAAATTTCTCTTCCCCAAGCGTGCGAAGCACGCCGATCAAATCTTCTTCAGCAACATCCATTAACCAGTCACTAACCGGTGTTCCTGACGTTGGATCCATTCTCATATCAAGAGGTCCATCCCGCATAAAGCTGAAGCCACGCTCGGCATCATCAAGTTGAGGTGACGACACGCCCAGATCAAGAACAATTCCGCTGACTTTTCCCGAAATTCCAAGATCTAACAACTCTTCAGATAATTTGGAAAAAGGTGCTTGAATCACTTGGAGTCGGGGCTCAACTGAAGCCCAATCCTTTGCGAATGCGCAAGCAATAGGATCCCGATCCATCGCGAACAATTGCCCTACAGGTCCAAGGTGTTTCATTAACGCGCGGGTATGGCCGCCGCGCCCAAACGTAGCGTCTACTAAAATTGCGTCGGCGTCAGGACGTAACGCTGACACCACCTCCGCTGACATAACTGGGGTGTGAGCTTTGGCAAGCGTCATAAGATCAATCAAAGAGATAGGGATTCAAGTTCTACAGACAGACGAGTCTCACTGTTTCCGGGCGCAAGCCAATCATCACAACTTGCCTTCCATCTCACTTCATCCCAAAGTTCAAATTTATTGCCTTGACCGATCAGAACGACATGCTTTTCTAGAGATGCAAACTCTCGAAGAGGGGCAGGAATTCTCAATCGACTTGCGCTATCCAGTTCACAATCGGTGGCGTATCCGATAAGAAACCGCTTAAGCGCTTGGGCGGCCGGATCAAAACTGGGTAACGCAACTACTTTTTTCTCAACACGATCCCACTCATCTTGGGGGTACAGCCACAGACAGCGCTCTCGAGTATTATTGACAGTAATCACAAGCTTCCCATTACATTGACTCTCGAGCGAGTCACGATGCACCGTTGGCATTGCAAATCTGCCTTTACTATCGAGATTGAGCCCATTCGCTCCCTTAAACATCTGCGCCTTACCTTGTCTTTAATTTTTTTGGTTGATTCATTTAAATACCGCCATTGAGACGCTTTAAGTGCTCTTTATCTAATTCAGCTAAATTCCAGGCCCAACCTCTAAAAACGTCACTCCTACCGGGTTAAAAGAAGTCCCGACCCCGCAAGGGGTCGGGCAATAACCAAAGGAGGATGAGGATTTGGATGGATTAGCCGCCATCCACGGCATCTCAGAAACCATAATGGAGTACTCGCGGGGAGATTCATCAAATGCTGGAATTGAACTTTTTACCCACATAGCGATCTCAAATTTATATTTTTTCCCACAACTCCCCACAAAGTGACACTATAGAGATCAGGCGAACGCACTGTCAAGGCTCAATTAACTGAAAAAGAAGAGTTTTTTAAAAAAATAACGACTGGATTGCGACTCTGAAGGCAGTCGTCTGAGCTTATAAAAACGTTACTTGTTATAAGTTATATTGATCAAAACTTAAAGTAATTTGTGGATAAGTCTGATAAGCAACTATTTTTTCTGAGATTATGAAGTCGGCCGATAAGCCGGGTTTTGTCTTGGGCAACCATTCATCTGGGGCATGCGTCACCACATGCCTCAAGCGACCTACCCGAACCCAGCGCGGGCAGCGCCTTAGGGTCCCTATTTGGTCTTGCTCCGAGTGGGGTTTACCATGCCAAACCTGTTACCAGGTTTGCGGTGCGCTCTTACCGCACCTTTTCACCCTTACCTTAATTAAAAATAACCGAGGCGGTATATTTTCTGTGGCACTTTCCATCAGCTCACGCTGTCCAGATGTTATCTGGCACCCTGCCCTTCGGAGCCCGGACTTTCCTCCATCCCGCACCATCTAGACCCAAAGGGTGTTAGACAGAATTCAGGACCGCGGTTGCCTGGCCGACTCCATCGACAGAGTATAACCCGCGCGCCGAAACAACATACCTGAGGCAAAACGATTTACAAACTTACTTAAAATTTTGTAACAAAATTTTTTGATAAAGGTCATTTTTTCGTTTGCCGGTCAGACGGGCTGCGATGTCACTTGCACGACGCGGAGGCAAAGATTCTGACAACAGCGTCAGCAATAAATCTTCGTCAACACTGGAAGCGCGATCAGATTTTTCTGCTCCATCGAGCAACAAAACAATTTCTCCTTTAATAGGTTCTTTTTGCTTACCCAGAATTGTAGAAACCTCATTTAAGGTGCCACGAATCACCGACTCAAAAATCTTGGTCATCTCCCGACAAATCACCGCTTGACGATCACCACTAAAGATTTCCTCCATATCCTGAATCACACCCTCAATCCGCCTCGGAGATTCAAAAAAGATTAGAGTCCTCTGCTCATAAACAAGTTGCTTAAGCCGTTCGCACCGAGCAGAAGCGCGTTGTGGAAGAAATCCCTCAAAAACAAAACGATCCGTTGCAAGACCTGATACTGAGAGCGCAGCGGTCACAGAACTGGGGCCAGGAACACTGGCGACTTCGATCGACTGCGCGCTCGCAGCTCGTACCAATCGATAACCTGGATCGCTTATCAAAGGCGTTCCGGCGTCACTCACCAAAGCAATGCTTTCGCCGTTAGTCATTCGACGAACCAACTTTGCGACTTGTAGGGCTTCGTTATGCTCATGAAGTGAAATTAATTGACGAGGCGCAATATTCAAATGCTGAAGCAAAACTCGGGTTCGACGGGTATCTTCTGCAGCAATAACATCTACCTCACCCAGAATACGAGCTGCTCGAAAGGTGACGTCTTCCAGATTCCCAATTGGCGTTGCCACAACATACAGTAAGCCGGGACTAATTTTTGCAGTCTGCTTGTCAATTGCTTTTTCAATCAACACAATTTCTCTTTTTTTTAACAGATTAGTCATAAGTCTATCCGCTATACTGATCCCATGCGTTGGAAAAAAATGCGGAACACAAGCCAGTTCTTCATTACCACTATCGTCCTGAGTGCCACTACGCTTCTGTGGGGATGCACGACGACCGTCGTCCCAAAAAAGTCTGAATCGATTGTCTCCAAAACAATCGCTGCCGCTAAAGCAACGGGCTTGAAATCAGCACAGGACGACATCGTCACACGTCGCTCGGTCATTACTGATTATGCAAGCGCAGAACCCGATGAATCTGCATATAATTTTTTGGCGCGGGCTTTAAAAGCCTCCCAGCCGACCCGCAGCCTACTGCAGCTCGCCGCTGCACAACGATTTCTAGAGGGAGGCATTCCAAGGGCTGCTGACCGTATTCTTGACGCCATTCATCAACCCTTGCTGACAAGTTGGATTACCAGTCAGCACCAAATACTGAGCGCGGCACTTGCACTTGAAGAAGGTAACCCAAAAAAAAGCTTGCGGCGACAGGCAAATTTTAATCAATCGAGTTTTGATAGTGCTCAGCAGTCAGCTGCCGGATATCTTAAAGTAATTGCACTTCTTATGGACGATCAGGTCAAGAATGCTCTTGAATTGGTCCACGTTGCATCGGCACGAGAAAATGCAAAAAACCATGTTGATCTTCTAGTTCAGACCACCCTCGATTATCTTTCTTTTTTCTCAGAAGAGGATCTAGATTCAATCGCTAAAGACCATCCGTGGGATGTTGAGCAACTTGCCTGGATTGACCTCGCCAATAAACTCGCAGTAAAAGGATGGAAACACCATGATCTCCAGGCAGCACTCACAGAGTGGCTCGCCACTAATCCTCAGCACCCCGCCCGCACCGTCGCTGAATCACGTAAAAGAGAGCTTTGCTCGATCAATCACGAGATGCATATCGCTCTAATCTTGCCAATCAGCTCTAAATATGCAGACGCTGCAATCGCGTTCCGAGAAGGATTTAAAAGTCACCTCGATGATAGAAAAGAAACGCCCGAACCCTTAATTATGGTTTACGATTTTGGTAATAATCCAGATCAAGCGGAAGAAAAATATAACCAAGCCGTTGTCAACGGTGCAGACTTTATTGTTGGACCGCTCGGTCGTGAAGCCGTTAACACGCTCGCTAATCGGGCGGCGCTGACTGTACCCACTTTACTAATAGGAAAAGATAAGGCCAACGTCAGATCAAATGCTTTTTCACTTGATCTCTCTCGCAAAGCCGAGGCGAGATCAATTGTGGCCCATGCCAGAAAGAGAGGTCTGCGTACGGCTCTTTTTCTTTATAACAATGGTCAAGAGTATCAGGACGCGGCTCAAGAAGCGGAAGCGACCTGGTCAACCCTCGGCGGTGCTGTCGCCGATCGCGCAATCATTCCGTCTAATGTGTCAGATTACTCGGAATTAATCTCCCGACTTCTCGGTCTAGATGCGAGTAAAAAGAGAGTCGATGATATGGAAAAAATAATTGGAAGTCCGTCGATCACAGATTTAAATACCCGCGTTCGACCTGATCTTGATGTTATTTTCATGTTTACCAATAAAGTAACCGCGCGTGTTTTAAAGCCCCAACTTGATTTCCATAAAGCCGGAAGACTTGCTATTTATGCGCTCAATCTTGTTTTCAATGGCCAACCCGATGTGATGAAAGATCTGGATCTCGAAGGTGTCATGTTTTCCGAAATGCCATCGATGTTAGATAACTACAAATCATCGGATCAAACAGACCCTATGGTTGTGAAAAACATGGGGCAAACCCGGCCCGCTACTAATCGGTTTAATGCTTTAGGAGCGGATTCTTACCTAATCTCCTGCTTTTTATTAGGGACAAACGGCAAATTAAAGTTAAAAATAAATGGCGCGAGCGGAATACTCACGCTAAACAAAAATAATCTTATTCAGAGACAGTCGTCCTGGGTAATTTTTAAGAGTGGTCGTCCAACTCAATTCCGCCCCGTGTTAACAACTCTCACCGAATTTAACTCTAGACCATGAGTGCTCATTGGTCTGAAGATTTCGCACTAGCCACGTTACAAGAGCAACAACTTCAACTATTGGCGCAAAATTTTCGAACACGTCAGGGGGAAATCGATCTTATTCTTACTGATAAAATTTTCCTTGTGTTTGTCGAGGTTCGATACCGATCGAGTCACTTTTTTGGTCGCCCCGAAGAGACCGTGAATCTTAAAAAACAAACACGGATCAGGCGTACAGCAGAATATTTTCTTAGTCATTACCCTAATCCGAACGAACAACCATGTCGTTTTGATGTTTTCAGCGTCTCTGGCCAAAGAGAAAATCCCAAATGGAAATGGATTCGCAGTGCTTTCTGATTCTCAAGCTTGAACTGTCCCATCAAATTGTCTTGCCTCCAGACAGTGAAACTGGCAATCTGTCGGTGCAGGACGTTTACTGCAACTTGGTTTTAAACTAACGTCATCCAGATCCAAACCAGAGAGTCCTTACCATTGCCCATTCCAGAGATACTCAATCACTTCAAAGATAGTGCCGCGACAGCGCTTCGCACCGGAGAGCATTTGTCTGAGGAAATTAGCAGAAGCGCATCGCATGTTATCTCGACGCTTGAAAGCGGCGGCAAGATTCTAATTTGCGGAAATGGAGGATCAGCTGCAGACGCATTACATTTCAGCGCCGAGTTAGTGGTGCGATTCGAGCGCGACCGCCGCGCGCTGGCAGCCATCGCGCTTAGTGCCGACACCGCTGCCATTACCGCTACTGGCAATGACTTCGACTTTAATCAAATTTTTGCCCGACAGGTCGAAGCATTGGGGCGGACTGATGATCACTTGATCGTTATTAGCACATCTGGAAATTCCGAAAATATCAGCGCAGCAGTGATTGCAGCGAAAAATATTAGCCATATGAGAGTCACCGCCCTAACAGGCCGTGATGGAGGCGCACTTAAAACCTTTTTAGGCCACGAAGACGTCGAACTCCGAGTGCCTTCTGAAAGCACCGCGCGAATTCAAGAGGCGCACGCTATAATCATCCACGTACTATGCACGCTCGTCGATAACCACTTTGCTTGAATCATTATGAAGAATAACAGCCGTCGCTCCCTCTTTAAACCGTTTCGAAATAGTTTAGTTGCGATCATGATCTCTCTTCTGGTCAGCGGTTGTGGCGTAATTGTCGTCACCACAGCAACCATCCTGGCGATTGATGTTGCTCGGGATCGAAGAGGCGCTAGCGTCTACTGGGATGACAACAAAACGGAAATCCGTCTCGGGAACCTAATTGGAAAGCAAAAACAAATTCAGAACGAGCATGTCAACATCACGGTTTATAACGGTGTCGCACTGTTAACGGGTGAAGTTCCCGATCAAAGAGATATCGACGATATTATTGACTTGGTTAAAGCGGATGAGGGAACCACTCAAGTGATTAACCGGCTTGAACTTGCCGGGAAAACAAACATGAATAGTCGCGCCAACGACGGATGGTTAACCACCAAAGTTAAAACGGCGATTGCAGGCTCGGACTTCTCGGACTCGACTCGAGTAAAAGTTGTAACCGAAAGAGCGAATGTCTATCTCATGGGTCTTGTAAAACCAGCGGAAGCTCAAATTGCCGTTGATGCCACCCGGGGCGTGACCGGCGTTGTTCGCGTCATCAAGGTCTTCGAGTACATCGAAGAGGACTGACAATCGAGTGTCATCGGTGAAACACGCCGATAAGATTGTTCGCGACTGGCCAACGCTTCTTCGACACGTTGAGAGCGCCCCAAAGCCACTTGTTTTTACAAACGGATGCTTCGACATTCTTCATCGCGGACACATCACTTACCTTGAAGAGGCGTCTGATCTCGGCGCTACGCTTGTCGTGGCATTAAACAGTGATCACTCCATTCAAGCGCTTGGTAAAGCGCCTGATCGACCCATAAACCCCCTGGAGGATCGGATGGCGGTTATAGCCGCACTGAGCAGTGTGGACTGGGTGACCGCATTCGACGACCCAACCCCCATCGACCTTATCCGGGCGCTAAAGCCGAATTGTTTAGTCAAGGGCGGAGACTGGGTGATTGAAAAAATTATCGGCGCAGAAGTTGTACTCGCCAATGCAGGTACGGTTCACAGCATTCCCATAAAATATCAGCGATCGACGACAGCGCTTCTTGAACAAGTTCGCACCGGTAATAACTCATAATAGAGCGGTCGCAATACCTAGACTTAAATGACTTATCGTCAATCGACTTAGAGCATGGGCTCGAGCTCGGACAGGGCTTTTTCGTATACCGTTCGCTTGAAGGAAACCACTTTTTGGGGTGGCAACCAGTAGTCAACCCACTGCCAGCGGTCAAACTCCGGAGCGGGACTGTGGTCCAGAGAAATCTGACTGTCCTCAGCAAGCATTCGCATTAGAAACCAAACTTGCTTTTGACCTCGAAATTCTGCATTTCGAGATCGTAAATTTCCGGGCACGTCATAACGCAGCCAATTTTGCGTTCGCCCAATAAGCTCAACATTCTCTGGTTTTAGACCTACCTCTTCATAGAGTTCACGAAACGCTGCCTGGTCTAGCGTCTCACCATGTTCGATACCGCCTTGAGGAAACTGCCAACCATCATGGCGGCTTCGGCGCGCCCATAAGACTTGCCGTGACCCATTAAAAAGAACAATACCCACGTTGGGGCGATACCCGTCAGCGTCAGGGGCATCCTGCAGACTGCTTCTCATTTTTCATACCTCTCCATCGCGATGAGATGAATTTTCAAAGCTGGCCATTCAGGGTAAGCTTTTCACAAAATTTTGAACACCAGATCCCAGATAACTGCCTAAAGGCGTATCTAGCATCGTGACTATTGACCCGCTTGAAAGGCTTGATATCGACTCGAAAAAAGCGCCTCTAGCTTATCAATTGTTTCAACTGCAGACTCTCCACTCATTATATGACGAGTCATCAGTGAAACGGCTTCATTAAGGAGTGTATCGCGCGCTAACATGGGGTAACTCCTTGAGAGTCTCCGGATCGCACTAATGACAGATTCATTTTCTGGGCGCGGCACAATCACCGGATCAGAAACTTCAGCAGCGGCGTCCGGCTGACGATCGCGCAAAAATTCTGCAAATGCCAAAAGCGTTGAGAAATTTTCTGGATCGAGCTCGTTGGTGATTTTATCTAGACGTCGCTTTGTAGAACTCACCATAAGTACTCAATAACCATGCATCAATCCTGTAAATCTCTCGCACTAATTTAAGAATGAGTCTGTTTTTCCCCACAATGTGCTTCGGTAAATTTCAGAAACTCATCCATCGCGCGAACCCGAAACTTCTGACGCTGAAATACGATAGAGAACGGTCGCTTGAGCGGCGGATCCAGACTCACTTTTGATAGTAGACCCAGTTCGAGCTCCTTATCGAGCGTTGCGATCGAAAGAATGGATATCCCAAGACCCGTCGTTACCGCGCTTTTAATCGATTCAGGGCTGCCAAATTCCATCTTCAGATTAAGATCCGCTATTTCGCGGCCGGCTGCATTTAAATGTTCACTTATTACTTCCCGAGTGCCTGACCCTTCTTCTCGACTGATAAAGGGGTATTCAAGAATCTGATCGACGGCAACTGACCCAACAGATGCCAATTCGTGTCCAGGTGGCGTAACAATAACCAGTTCGTCGTCCCAGCATACTCTGGAGACCAGATTTTTATTGTTAACCGGTCCCTCAACAATACCGATATCAATTTCATTGTTTTCAACCATGTGCAGGACTCCCTCCGTGTTGGCCACGTGGAGGCGCACCGCAACATCCGGGAATTTCACTTGGTACTCACCAAGAATACTGGGGATCACATACTCCCCTATCGTTGTACTTGCCCCGAGAACAAGTGGCCCAAGGACATCGCCTGTGAGTTTTCTGACCTCGTTATCCATCTCACTATACAGTGAGATTATCTGTCCGGAATAGTCTTTAACCAAATGGCCGGCGGTCGTTAAGCTAATTCGATTGTGGGTTCTGTCAAATAACCGGGTGTTGAAATAATCTTCAAGTTGCCGAATCTGAAAAGTCACCGCCGGCTGAGTCATATGCAAAGCCTCTGCCGCTTTAGTAAAGCTGAGCAAACGGGCCACCGTTGAAAAAACCTGCAATCTTCTATCCGCCATAACTCTGGTTCCTTGGCCAGTTTTAACTTGGAGTTCTCCGCTCCGTCCCAAGTTAGGGAATCCACAGCGGTTAAAGGAGTCTATGACTTCTTCGTGATGATTGATAGGCGGTAAATTTTAACTAGTGCTAATTGGATGCCTTCATGCCCGCTGCCAAAACAAATTCACGAAAAGCCTGAGCTGTCGCCGACAGACGTTTCCCTCGGCGATGCGCTACATACCAGCGCCTCATGATCGGCAGTCCCTCAACATCAAGCGTCACTAAGCGATTCAACACGAGCTCTTGCTCCACGGTGTGCACAGAAACAAGGGCGAGACCCAGTCCGGCCTCAACCCCCTGCTTTACGGCCTCATTCCCCATTAACTCCATACCTTTTTTATAAGAAAAATCTTGCTCGACAAAAAATCGCTCCATTGCAGCTCGAGTGCCAGAGCCCGACTCCCGGACAAGAAATCCAGTGTTCGCGAGATCGTGGATTGGAATTTTTTTCCGGCTTGCCAGCGGATGATCAGTGGCGGCGATCATCACCAACGGATTATCCATGAAAGGCTCTGACACCAAATCCATGTCCGCAGGCGGCTTGCCCATTAACACTAGGTCTGGGACATTAGCCTCGAGCCTGTTGAGAAGTGACTCGCGATTGGTCACATCTAATATGATTTCTACCGAGGGGTGTTCGCGGGCAAAAACGGCGAGTAACTGGGTAGCGAAATAATTGACCGTTGATGCAATCGATATTCGAAGTCGGCCCGAGTCAGCCCCTCTGAGATCATTCATCTCTTCCGCAGCAGCGGCGAGATTTTGCATAATATTTCGAGAATGGGAGAGCATGGCCGTTCCGGCCTGTGTGAGATAAATTTTTTTCCCCATTTGCTCAAATAACGGCA
Source organism: Pseudomonadota bacterium (assembly GCA_018672825.1). Lineage (GTDB taxonomy): Bacteria > Pseudomonadota > Gammaproteobacteria > Arenicellales > UBA868 > UBA868. Next base: position 26,576 of record JABHUE010000003.1, read on the forward strand.
GTCCGACAGATCCCTCTAACTGCTTGATCTGCATTGACACGGCGGGCTGAGTCAGATGAAGCTCCTCAGCGGCTCGTGTATAGCTCAGACGACGGGCGACCGCCTCAAAAACCTGTAGTTGGCGAACTGTGATGTGCATTGCACCTAGCCTCAGGAGAATTCATACTTAAGTAGAGAATTAATTTTATAGATAAACATAAACTTATCTATAAAATTAAAACATCTTGCTTAATCTAATGCATTTTTAGGCAGAATAAGTATCGATTCTTTCCTAATACATATTTTTATCGATTTTTAAAGGAATTTATTGCTGTCATGTCCCAAAGGCACCCCATTATTGCAGTAACCGGCTCTTCTGGTGCTGGCACCAGTACGGTAAAAACCGCGGTCGAACATATCTTCACGCGCGAAAGTCTTATCGCAGAGGTTGTGGAGGGAGACAGCTTTCACAAGTTCGATCGATATCAAATGCAGGATGCCGTTACTCAGGCTCACCTTGAGGGTCAAAATCTCAGTCATTTCGGACCTGATGGTAATCATTTCGACAAGTTAGAAAATTTATTTAGGAGCTACGGTGAAACCGGTATCGGGGAAATACGCTATTACCTTCATAACGGAGAAGAAGCTGCAGAATATCGTCAAAAGCCGGGCACCTTCACCCCTTGGCAGGAGATGTCATCGCCAAGTGATCTTCTATTCTATGAGGGGTTGCACGGCGGCATGGTTAATGACGAGGTAAATATCGCCAAACATGTGGACTTGCTAGTCGGTGTCGTCCCTATCGTCAATCTGGAATGGATTCAAAAAATTCATCGCGATACAGGCAGTCGAGGATATGAGCCTGAGGCCGTAACCGATACGATCCTGCGTCGAATGCACGACTATGTCCACTATATTGCGCCACAGTTCTCACGAACTGATATTAATTTTCAGCGAGTGCCAACCGTCGATACTTCGAATCCCTTCGTGGCACGAGATATTCCAACAGCAGACGAGAGTTTTGTTGTCATTCGCTTTCGGGACCCTGCAAAATTCGATATCGATTTTCCATATCTGTTATCAATGATTCATGATTCATTCATTTCGCGACGCAACACAATTGTAGTCCCGGGCGGGAAAATGGGTCTCGCAATGGAATTAATTCTTGCTCCAATTATCGACGCGATAATGAAAAAAAAATATGAGTCACAGCGCAGTGATGACCTGCCTAAAACTTAACGACTAGAGCGTTCAAGGCGCCGACGCGCTTCTCCGCTATCCAGCACTTCTCTGACTTTTTTGGCAGCAGCGCGCGGATCTGTAAAAATTCCCAAATGCTGTAGATAAATAGCCGCGCCATAAACGAGACTTTCTCGCATTGGCCCAGGTAAACCCTCTAATGCTGCAATACCGACTTTAGCCGTTGCAGCTGCTAAACCATCAGCGTCGATCGGACCCTTGATATCGTCATCCACCGGACGGCTCGGCAAGTGATCTGGCAAAGAAACGCATCGAGTCGAGGACACCACACCATAGTCCGATGGATCCAATCTCGTTTCAACGTCCGCCTCCAAGGCTTGATAAGAGAAATATTTTGAGGGCTGATTTAAAGAGGGAATAACACCGCCCTCGACCCCGCGAATAATAGCAGCCGAGTTATAGCCGGATTCTCTGGCAAGAGCCGTATAAATTGGAGGATAAGGCTTATGAACATATCCGGTAATAAGATGAGTCTTATTTAATCCTCTTACCGAACCCAGCAGCACCTCCAGCGTTGTCAGGCAGGGTCGCTTAACAATGCGCGCTCTTAGGTCAACTAGAGCATGAAGAGCAGGACACGAAAAACGCTGATCGACATAAGCCCATCCCACATCCGGATCTGAAATTTGCTCCGCGGCCTCTTCTGGTTTTAAGTTGACCATCGCGCCCGCCGCTTGGAGCACCTTCCGATGAGTCGCGCCATACTTTGGTCCTACTGACTCCGCGCCATTACTCACTGTTGGAACCCCACACGCCGCTAACACTGCTGGCAAAAAAGGTGCAGCAGGCATCCCTCGGGTAAACCCATCGTAGGGATCGGCTAGGTCCAAAACTTCTGGCGCCTTGGAAACTGCCCTATTGGTATAAGCCAACAAACTATCGAGCACGCCAAGATTCTCGGGCATGGTCTCCCGTTTCATTCGAAGTGCGATAAGAAATATGCCAGCCTGCACCAGATCCGCATCACCCGATAAAATCTGGGCCGCTGCATTTTTTGCCTCTTCACGCGAGAGGTCTTTGCTAAGCTCCGGTCCCGTCGCGATCTTTTGCAGATACTGTCTCATTTTTATTTAATCAGTTAAATTTGATGATCAATCCTAAGTTTATGACGCAGCTCTTTTCTGCTCTATATCTCCTTTAGACATTTCGATATTATGAGATTCCCTCTAGACTTAAGATCTTAAATCATTGTTTCAAGACCTTTTGATATGACTACTCTCCCTGACAACCAACAAATGGACTTAATGAGCGGCGTTTCGGCATTTGAGTCAAAACACTTCTCGCGGGCCATGAAACTTCTAAGCCCCCTTGCCGACTCAGGAAATCCGGACGCCCAGTATCGACTTGCAATCATGTACCAGAATGGGTTGGGCGTTGTGCGAAACGAACTTCTCGCCTACAAATGGATGAAAAACGCTGCTCAGCAGGATTTCGGACCTGCCCTCCATGGTTTAGGTTTTATGTATATGGAAGGTGACTGCGTCGGGAGAGACGACGTCAGGGCGATCAAATGGTTCGAAGCGGCTGTAGCACAGGGACTACAAGGCGCTATGGTCGCACTGGCTCAAATGCTTGAACAAGGACGCGGCGCGACTGTAGATTCCGACAGAGCAAAAGCACTGTATAAACAAGCCGGATTTTAATTAAGCTGGATCCTATCTCCCCAAGGAGGCGCTTCCGGCCCTTTGACTAGCCACAAAACAGGATAATCGGGCGGGGATGACGGGAATCTTCCTTTCCCGTCCGTGAAATAAATCAAAAGATCGGGAGATCTGTCTTGATGACTGATCCACCTAAAAACAGGTCGAAAATCTGTCCCACCGCCGCCACCGAGACTCGAAGGAATAACCATTGCCTCCCAGGGCTCATAAATTTCCGGAGATTCGAGAGCGATTTCTGAATCACATGCCAATAGCGCAATCCGGGCTCTGACTTGTCCCTTTAATGCATTAATTTCACTTACAAATTCGGTTATCTCTGAAACGGCAATCGAACCACTGGTATCAAGTGCCACCACGACTTCAATAGCGGCGCTTCTAAGCGCCGGAAGAATTGCATCCCCTTCCCGACGCCCTGGTCGAGCATAATCAAAGTCATCCCTGGAGCGCATGCTCATAAATTTAGCGAGCATGTTTCGCCAGGGGACTGAAGGCGTAATAAGCAAATTGAGCATACGCGCGAGTGACGCGCTCAACCGGCCTGCCTGAAGCGCTTGCTGGGCGGCGCCTGCAAGTCGCTCTTGCCATTGTTGCTCAAGCTTTATCCGCTCCGTAGGACTTAGGGGTGGTGGCACACCAGGACGATCACTGCACTCCCGAGAATCAGGCGCCACAGAATTCTCATCTGCCGCCTGACCATCATATAAATGTCCATCATGCGTCGAGCGATCAAGTTCATCCTCAATCATAGGATAAATCTCTTCGGCGCTTAAACCATCAAACTCACTTAAATGCAAAGCATCCGGCACCGGCACCAGTCCATCGTTAACCAAAAGAGAGTTCACCGCAAAATCGCAAGCAATATCCCAACGGTGCTGTTCACGATGTTGTCGGCGAGAAAAATGGGCGAGCGCACAATGTAATGCCTCATGCGCCAACGCAAACTCGATCTGGGATAGCGACAATCCATCGAGATATTGTCGATTGAGAAAGATCTGGTGAGCATCTGTTGCGATTGTTTTACACCACGACTCATTGGTGTACTCGACTGGCAACCGTAAAACCAACGCACCCAAAAATGGGCGGTCTAGAATGAGCCGAGCACGCGCGGCGCTCACTCTAGATTCCAGACTGTCTGGTGAATCGGCGCTGGCGTCCATTTAGTCCTGCGCTAGCAACACATCAGCGACATGATGAGCCCACTGAGGAAAGCCTTCAGCAGCAAAAAGATCAGCACCAATCGCCCGATGCAAGTCCGCAACCAGCATTACGCCCATCTCTTTCTGCGGAAATCGTTCGGCGTATCTCAAAATTCTTGAACACGTCTCAGTCAAAGTATCGTCACCGGGTGATTGCGTCACTCGCCCAACTAATGCTGACGCCACGGCATACTGAAGATCTAGATCTTCCGGAACCGGTACGTCATCGCCCGCAAGAATCGCATCAATATCAGGCAATTGATCCAGATGACGAATGAACGCATGCATCTCAACACCCGCCGCGGGTCCGACACAGGCCTGCAAGGCGCCACTCAACATATCGGGCACATCCGAAAACTTTTTCAGTGCTCGATGCGCAAACTCCCATGAGCGTGGCGAGGGAAACGCGATTGGATTTTGAGCCGTGTCAAAATCAAAAATCATCTCTGGCCGAAATCGTAAAAAACCAATAACGCGATCATCAATCCCTCTCCGGTACGCCCAAAGTACCCAGTCATCGAGATTTACATCAACTTCATAGTGACTAAATCGATTAGCCAAAGGCGCGGGCATTGTGTAGGTTACGCCGCGGTCGCCCTGTCGATTACCGGCCGCAATGATCGCCCATCCCTGAGGCACTTCGTATTCGCCTAATTTTCTATCCAATATCAGCTGGTAGGCGGCAGCGGAAACACTGGGAGGGGCTGACGTGATCTCATCGAGAAACAAGATCCCTCGCAATCCATTTTTTTCAGAGTGAGGCAGCATTGACGGAATCGCCCATTCAACGCAGTCGTCTACCCTGAAAGGGATTCCTCGAAGATCAGTCGGTTCGAGTTGTGAAAGACGAATATCGATGAGCGGTAAATTTTCCTCGGCGGCAACTTGCGCCACAATCTGGGATTTACCCACACCAGGAGCACCCCACAACATTACGGGGGTGTGGCTTCCCTCATCAAGACTTGAAATTTCGCATCGTAGAATTTTCGTTAAGTGAACCGGCCTCATTAATTAACTCGTTTATCTTTTTTGTAGGAAGAAAGTCTATCCCAGGAATGTGTTCTAAAAAGCAAGAACCCGCCTGCGTACCCAAATATTGCCTATCACACCTGAGGAAACATTTATTACCCAATGGAGGGAGCCCTTTTTTATCGTTTGCATAATAAACTCCGACATCATGGATGCACTGCCCATCTTTCTCAAACTAAAAAACACTCGCGCGTTAGTCGTTGGCGGGGGTGATATTGCCGAGCGGAAAATTGACCTACTGATCCGCGCTGGAGCAGACGTCACCGTCGTCTCACCCTCACTTGGCTCTCAGGTTCATGCGCTTTTTATCGCAGAAAAAATCGAATGGATCGAGGACTGTTTTAAGCCAAAGCTGCTTACTGATATCTCGATCGTCATTGCAGCGACCAATAATCGAGAAGTAAACGCCGAGGTATCGAAAACCGCGACCCGGAAAAGAATCCCTGTCAATTTAGTCGACCAGCCGGATCTGTGCACTTTTACCGTGCCGTCAATTGTTGATCGGTCTCCCGTTATCATTTGTATCGGAACGGGCGGCGCCTCTCCTGTTCTTGCTCGAATGCTGAAAGCTCGTCTTGAAACGCTGATTCCTG
>JABHUE010000002.1 GCA_018672825.1 Pseudomonadota bacterium
CTTTTTATTAAAGAATGAAATTTGAGAAAGAGGTCATCGATCCCAGTGTCGCGTTCCACGCGCTGGATAGAAGGGATGTTGTTCGTCTCAACGATGATGAGGGCGACTTTATCGTTTTTAGCCTCGATGACGTAATTGGCGTGATCAAGCGGGCAGCAGTTTATGAGTGGGAATACCATGAGCTCTGCGGTTTTGAAGCCGATAATGAGCCTGATGGATATGTTCGGCTGATCTGGCCTGATGATATTCGATCAATCCAGTACCGTACGCCGCTAGAACCCCAAAGGGGAGATAGGGTATTGGTTCATTGGGATGATGGGCTTAATTCGGGCGTTCATATGGGTGTTGTCGATGAGGTTAAGCGCGGTGTGTACCAGGTGCACATAATAGAGGGGCCAGCATCTGGCGGGCGTCACTGGGACGTTGAGGTTGAAGAAGATGCAATACTGGATATGAATTCTCAGCGTCGGGCCGCTTACGAACGTTGCTGTTGTTTGGATTCACCGATGATTAACATCCAGAAGATTGACCGGCAGACGCGTTTTCGGTCGAGATCGACAGAATTGCCGTGGCAGCGAAAACCGGTTGCACGGCAAGAGATCAATTCAATCGAAAAATTTTTTTGGCTGGCTATTGTCATTGGGGCGATGATCTCGCTGGGGCTCTTTTTTTTCTGGCAATAGTGGTCGTGTTGTGTATAAAGTAATTGATTGCGGTTAGAGAGAATAACCAGAGTAAAATGAGTTCGGTTTCAACGTTTTTGCACAAAGGAGAGCATTATGAGCCCGAGTGAAGGCTTTGGCGCCTACACCGATTATGGTCGGTTAAAAAGCGCAATTGTGGGGAGTGCCGAAGGGCTTAGCCTGCCACCATTCAATCCAACGCTTCATCATTACAATGAAGAAGTTCAGGCTGCGTTAAAAGCAAATGGAGATCAGCCGCTCGATATTGCAACGGCGATGCCCGCTCGTTGGGAAAAAACCGTTGAACAGTTAGATAGTCTTGCGGCGTTATACGAAGCGAACGGAATCAGGGTTTATCGGCCGCGACCTTATACCGAGGAAGAGCGCCACTATCTGACAGAGGCGCAGCCAGGCGCGTCGTTACTCTACCCCGCTGATCCTGTTTATACGGTCGGCAAGCATTATTTTGAGGTCAATATCCGCCGCGCCTATCGCCGAAAAGAAGTTTTTCCGCTGCGTGAAATTGTTGCCCCGTTGCTTTCTAATGATACGGAAGCGCATCATGTGATCATGCCAGCGGTTAGGCCGTTCGCACCATCTAGCGGTGGGCCCGGCCCTTACCTTGAAGGTGGGGATATCATCTGCTTTCAAAATCATCTGTTTGTGGGTGAGTCTGATATTGCGACTAACCGAGCAGGAACAGATTGGTTATCCGATTACATTACGCCTTTTGGTTACCAGGTCCATCCCATGCCCATGCACGGCAGTATTTTGCATCTTTTGGGCACTATGGTTTTGGTCGCAGACGGCGTGCTTTTATTGTATCGGGATGAATTGAACTGTGATCTTCCGGCGCCGCTTGCGGATTGGGACGTGATTGACTTAACCGAAGATGAAGCGCGAGCCTATGCCACTGTTGGTGTGAGCCTTGATGACAAACGATACGTTATCCCTGCAGGCCTCGGTCGAGTCTGTGATGAGCTGGCAAAGCGTGGCGTGGAACCGATTGAGATTGAATACGATCATGTCAGTTTTTGGGGTGGGTGCGTATCGTGCTCCACGCATGGCATTTGGCGTGATCCCTGAGATTTCGATCTGATGACTGAATGGGTCTCATCAGAATTGGTCCAAAAAATCCTTGATTCTGTAAATCAGGGATTTGAGCAGCAGCTCGATTTCACCCGTCAAATGATGGCGCTTGATTCCACCCGAGGGAATGAGCGCCCAGCCCAACAGGTATTTCATGACGCGCTTTCCCGAAGGGATTACGAAATGGATCAGTGGGCGATCGATGTAACCGAGATTGAATCTCATCCAGGCTTTTCTCCTGTCAAGATTGACTATGACAATGCGGTTAACGTGGTCGGAACGCATCTGCCTGATGAAACCAAGGGGCAATCACTTATTCTTAACGGTCATGTTGATGTGGTGCCAACAGGTCCTTTGGATATGTGGACGCGCCCACCGTTTGAACCCTGGATAGACGGTGATTGGCTTTACGGGCGCGGAGGTGCTGACATGAAGGCCGGCTTATGCGCGAATGTGGCAGCACTCGACGCTTTGGAGAATCTTGGTTTTCAACCTGCGGCCAGAGTGCATTTGCAGTCTGTTACCGAGGAGGAGTGCACGGGAAACGGAGCACTTTCGGCGTTAGTCAGGGGATATCAGGCAGACGCGGCTTTGATTCCTGAACCCGAAGAGAACATGCTCGTGCGTGCAAATACAGGTGTTATTTGGTTTCGAATTCACGTGCAAGGTAAGCCGGTCCATGTCCGCGAAGCGGGAGTCGGTGCTAATGCGATTGAAGCGGCGACGTCCATTATCCCCGCGTTAAAAAAACTAGAGCAGGAATGGAATGACGCCCGTTTTGCGCATGCCTATTTTGATACAGTCGAGCATCCGATAAATTTTAATATCGGAAAAATAGAAGGGGGCGATTGGGCATCTTCTGTACCCTCATGGTGTTCGATCGATGTGCGTGTTGCGATTTACCCTGGTGTTGATCCTCGCGATGCAGCAAACGAGATAGAAGCGCGTATTCGCCAGCATGCTGAATCACATCCTTTTCTCAAAAACAATTTGCCAGAAGTGGAATACAATGGTTTTTTCGCTGAAGGCTATGTTCTCGAAGAAGGAAGTGAGGCAGAGAAAGTGCTCAGCCGCGCCCATACGCAAAGTTTTGGTTCGAGCCTTGAGTCCTTCGTGACGCCAGGGTATCTTGATGGACGAGTCTTCGTGCTCTACGGCGATTGCCCCTGTCTTGTGTATGGGCCCGTCTCAAAAAATATTCATGCATTTGATGAACGAGTGAGCCTCAATTCTCTAAGACAAATTACAGGCACGATCGCGTTGTTTATCGCATCTTGGTGCGGGCTTGAGCCCGCCACTCGTTCTAATCGTCACCGCGCTTAACTTGAGTCGATAAACCGGCTTTTTCTTGACTGTTGACGCTGAGTTCTCCAATCGCACGATTGCCAAATTTTTGAGTGATCTGATCGAGAGTGTGATTTAGGGTTGAGCGTCGCGTCTTTTCTTCAGCGTCAAAGAGGCCGAGCTGATCCGCAGTTTCATCAGTGAGTCCAGTGCATCCGACTCCCAGTAGGCGGACAGCCGCAACCGGGCCATTTTTATGCAAAAGTGAGGTGGCTGTGTTTGTGATGACCCGACCATCATCAGTTGGTGAAGAGAGCGTCACTCTGCGGGTGAATACAGGATAGCCCCGTACGCCGGGTCCGGTTCGTTTGGCGGATTTCCATTTGAGGACGATCGTTCGAGCCTTAACCTTGCTTTTACGAAGTCGACGCCCTAGCGATTCCGCGTGTTCACGAATGAACGGCTCGAGCTTCTTCAGATCAGAGATATCCTTGGTAAAGGTGTGTTCTTCACTATACGAAATCGCTTCCCGGTAGGGTTCAACTTCCCGAAAATCTTCACCTCTCGCAAGTCTGGCGATCTCAAGCCCCCATTCACCCAGCAATCCCTGAAGTGAGGCGGGCTCCGCTCTGGCAAGATCGCCAATGGTCTTAAAGTTTGATTCTTCGAGTTTATGTCGAGCGACAGGACCGACACCCCAGATTCGACTGACAGGCAGCGGATCGAGAAATGTTTGGACGTGATGCGGTTTCACTTCGAGAAGGCCGTCAGGCTTCGCGCCCGCGCTGGCAATCTTTGCAACCATTTTGACAGGCCCAATGCCAACCGAGACTGGCAGCGAGAGCACGTCACGGACTTTTTTTCGGAGCCGCTGGCCGACTGCTTCGGCAGGACCTAGCAATCGAGTGCTTCCGGTTAGATCCAGAAAGGCCTCATCGAGCGATACGCGTTCCACGACTGGCGAAAAGTCCTGGAAAATTTCGAGGAGGCGGGCAGATTCTTTTTTGTAAAGTGCCATATTGCCGCGAACAAAAATGAGATCTGGACATTTACGGCGCGCTTCGACGGACGGCATC
>JABHUE010000076.1 GCA_018672825.1 Pseudomonadota bacterium
CCGACTTCAACGTCGTATAAGTTTGCTTGGGGAAGTAACACAGATGCGCCGCCACCAGAGACGTTGTCTGCCAAGCGAGATCTTCTTGTGATGCTGACACGGCGTACTTTTCATCACACGGAACCGGGAATTAATACACCCGGGCGTAAAGTTGAGTCTGCAAGATTGAGTTTCGTTTCTGAACAGGATCCGGCGAAAAAAAGAGTAAATGCTGCCATGCTCGCAGGTGCTCTTTTTAATCGAGCAACTGATATCTTTACAAGCATTGTTGATCTTGAGAGTAAAGGGATTGCAGTCAATCAGGATAATAATCTGATGCTCGAATGCAGCGCCTGTTTTGAAGAAGCGCTTGAACTGGGGAAACAAGTGCGTCACCCCAGCGGCCATGAAGGTGTTGATGAACTCTGGGGAGAACCGTTTAAGGTGTTTACGCACTCAATCGCGAATTACTATGACAGTCGCTATGTCAAAATTTCTCAAACAATGCGAGCAATTGACGATGTTGCCCAAAGAATAGTTGATACATTTGAGTCCGTACCCTGCTTCCACGCAACAGGGGTCACCGTTCGTGACTTTGCACGAGCAGCCCGGGTCGAAACTGAGTTGATGAAGAGTGATCCCGATTTTTTTAAAAACTGGCCGGAATTTGTGACGTTGAAAGAAAAAATAAAAGCTTTTGAGCCTGATTCACAGCAAGGACTGAGCGCACTTGCTCGGCTACAACTCCAAAAAGGTGCTCGCTTGCTTGCTGAGGGCGCTGATCTTATTTCATATATGGCTGGCGTCCGAGTGCCGATGCCGAAAAGTAAGCGTCATTTTTTACAGTCCCTCGAGCAATTTGATCTGGACTGCCAAGGCGTCGGACTGCGATAGGGGATTACTTCGCTCTAGTCACATATTCCGAAAAAAATAGCGTTATCTGGGTTGATCGAGCGATAGAGTAAGGTCGAGCAAGATTGGGCTGAGGTGCTGAAAAATTTTATCTGCCCATTTTTTAACACCCAAATCTGAATCTATTTGATCTTGCCGGACTTCAATCAAAACACTGGGGACTTCTGCTTTTTCGCCATGAGATTCCACCGTATACCCATAGTTTTCGCGCGCGTCATAAGGTTCGTTATCGCCTACACAAAGGTCGGTCTCAGACCGAAGACTATTGATTAAGGGTCGACTAATACGCTCATCCTTGGCCCACAGAATACCTATTTCCCAAGGCCGACTTCGGCCACTCATTGACGGTGTAAAACTATGCATCGAAATAACACCAACTCGACTCCGGCGACTCTGCAATCGCTTGATCTCTCCGTCAATAGCTGCATGATAAGGATTAAAGATCTCCTCGAGTCGACTCTCCTGATCAATCTTTGACAGGTTTTGATTTCCGGGAATCTCGATATCATCGCTAATTGGCGTAATCAGCGTTTCATCATACGGTGACCGATTCAAATCAATCGTGAGTCGTGAATAACTCGCTATTATTAGCGTAGACTTCATCAAATCAGAAAGCGCTATAGCGAGATCCCGACAACCTAGATCGATTGCGATGTGAGTCTCAAGCACCTCACGAGATAAACCAAGCCGTTTTAAATTCTCAGGAATTTCATTGCCAGCATGATCGCAGACCAATAATACCGGCGTATCGCACGTTTCGTTATAAACCTTAAAAGGCAGTGAGTCGTTTTTTGATAACAACATTATGTATTTTTTTTTAAAAAATTAATCTATTAACTTGGTGGTTAATTGTAAATGATCATTTGATCGACAGAACCGTCCATCATAGTCAACGCACTTCGGGAAATCACTGATTTGTCTTCTCATGTAAAAAACTATTCGCTTCTTCTTCTCCTAGCGGTTCTGTGGAGCGGATCATTTGCCTTCATTAAAATTGGGGTGGAATCTGTTGGCCCTCTGACACTGACTTGGGCGCGACTCAGCATTGCGGCACTTTTATTGATGATGTGGCTGAAACTTAACTCGATACGACTCCCTCGGAATCTCGGATACTGGAAAATATGCGCCTTCATTGGTCTTATTGGGAATGCACTCCCTTTCAGCCTAATTAGTTGGGGTGAAACTCGGATTGACAGCGGTTTGACGGCTGTGCTGATGGGCGTCATGCCAATAACCACTGCCGTCCTGGCGCATATTTTTATCAAAGATGAGCCTTTCACCGCCCGAACGGGACTGGGCATTATTGTTGGATTTGGAAGTGTCGCGGTTCTTGTTGGGCCTGCCGCCTTTGAGGGTTTAAACGGACCCTTGGTTGCCCAACTCGCCGTGGTATTAAGCGCGATTTGTTATGGGGCGTCTACCACGTTCACGCGCTTTTTCTCGGGTCATTGGACCGGAAAGCAAATTGCCGGCGGCACTATGATTTGCGCATGCTTATGGATGACGCCGGTCACATTCCTAATTGAAAACCCCTTGACTCAATCGATCACCGCTAGTGGTTGGCTGGCGATTGCATATCTTGGCGTCGGACCCACAGCGATCGCGATGCTCATTTTCTTTCACTTGATTTCACAACTCGGCGCAAACCGCTTTGCTCAAGTGAATTACATCGTTCCTGTGCTCGGCGCCCTTTGGGGAGTGCTTTTTTTAAACGAGATGTTCTCATGGAAGTTGATCACCGCGCTAACCTTGGTAGTGATCTCTATCAACATTGTCCGACCTCGAAAGAACCTAACACGGGCTTTAAAAACTTAATCGGCTAACTGTCTTACCATGAACGGGAGTATCCCGCCATTAATGTAGTACTCCCACTCTTTGGGGGTATCAATCCTGACTCGAGCATTAAATGACTCCGTGTCACCACTCGGACGTGTCAGGCAAACTTTAACGTGTTGATCACCGACACTCGGCTGATCGATATTGATTATTTCCTCACCGGTAATTGCAAGAGTCTTCGCATTCTGCCCGTCGAGAAATTGCAGCGGCAGCACGCCCATTCCGACAAGATTAGACCGATGAATCCGCTCAAAACTCTCAACCAGTACTGACCTTACACCTAGCAAAGCAGCGCCTTTTGCCGCCCAATCCCTGGATGAACCCGTGCCGTATTCCTTACCCCCAACAACAACTAACGGCGTCTCCTGTTCGGCGTAACCCATCGCGGCATCATAAATTGTCATTTGCTCACGACCGGGATGCAATAACGTCCAGCCACCCTCAACACCCGGCACCATTAAATTTCGCAGGCGAATATTCGCGAATGTCCCACGCATCATGACCTCATGATTCCCGCGACGGGATCCATAAGAGTTGAAATCCTTAATCCCGACCTCTCGATCCGACAGATACCGTCCTGCCGGACTATCTACCGCAATGGCGCCAGCGGGAGAGATGTGATCCGTTGTAATGCTATCTCCCAAGACCGCGAGTATTCTCGCCTCCGAAATTTCGGGTATTCCCGGTGGCGTTCGACTCATCTGATCAAAGTACGGCGGTCTGCGCACATAAGTGGAGTCGTTATCCCAGTGAAACTGCGCACCCTCAGTCACGGGAACCTCTTTCCAGAGGCTGTCCCCTGCAAATACGTCGGCATATCGGGCTTTGAACATTTCTCGTGTGACGTGGCTATTGATAGTCCGATTGACCTCCCCGGTATCAGGCCAAATATCCTGCAACATCACCGGGAGGCCTTCACGATCTAATCCAATAGGCTCGGAGGAGAAGTCGATATCCGTAGTGCCCGCGAGCGCGTAAGCCACAACAAGCGGGGGAGATGCTAGGAAGTTCATTCGGACATCTGAATGGACTCGACCCTCAAAATTCCTGTTCCCCGATAGGACCGACGAAACAACCAGGTCTTTATCTTTTATCGCGCCCGAGACCGCCTCGGGCAAAGGCCCAGAGTTTCCAATGCAGGTTGTGCAGCCGTAGCCCACAACTGCGAACCCGATACTCTCAAGATCATCGAGCAAATCAGCATCCCGCAAATAGTCAGTCACGACCTGAGAACCAGGTGCGAGAGAGGTTTTAACCCATGGCTTGACCGTCATACCTCGTTGTCGAGCATTCTGCGCAAGCAATCCCGCCGCCATGATGACTCCAGGATTAGACGTATTCGTGCAGCTGGTAATTGCGGCAATCACAACCGATAGGTCTGACAATTCTTCGTCCCGATCATTTATTGAGATGATTGCAGACTCCTTCTCTTTGCCTTGACGGACCTCTGTCAGGGCTGAGCGGATTTCATGCTTGGCATCCGATAATGCAATCCGATCTTGGGGGCGCTTTGGTCCCGCAATACTTGCGACTACAGAGTCTAGGTTAAGCGTGATGACATTATTAAAGTCAGCCTTTGGGGTTTCGTCATCCCGAAACATGCCTTGCCGACGAGTGTATGCCTCCACCAGATCGATCTCGTCTTGAGAGCGGCCAGTCAATTTAAGATAATTTAGAGCCTCCTGATCGACTGGGAAGAATCCGCAGGTCGCGCCATACTCGGGTGCCATGTTCGCAATAGTGGCCTTATCAGCGAGAGAGAGATGATCAAGCCCATCACCAAAAAACTCTACAAATTTTCCGACAACGCCAGCCTCTCTGAGAATTTCTACCACGGTCAGAACCAGATCAGTGGCTGTAGTGCCCTCGGGTAGTTGACCCTTCAATTCAAAACCGACCACCTCAGGAATTAGCATGGTGACTGCTTGTCCGAGCATCGCAGCTTCTGCTTCAATCCCTCCAACACCCCAACCCAGAACGCCAAGGCCATTAATCATCGTGGTGTGGGAATCAGTTCCTACAACCGTATCAGGATAAGCAATCAATTTATCATCTTGCTCGCGACTGAACACGACGCTCGCAAGAAACTCAACATTTACCTGATGCACAATACCTGTTGATGGTGGCACCACTTGAAAGTCGCTAAACGCAGATTGCCCCCATCGCAAAAACGCGTACCGTTCAGCGTTCCTGGAATACTCTAGCGCTGAATTTTTTTGTAATGCCGCGGGATCACCAAAATGGTCCACCATAACCGAGTGATCGATGACCAAATCAGCCGGCGACAACGGATTAACCTTCGAAGAATCACCCCCAAGCTCGGCAACCGCCTCTCGCATCGCGGCAAGGTCAACTACCGCCGGCACGCCCGTAAAATCCTGCATGAGCACTCGAGCCGGGCTAAACGCTATCTCTGTTGACTGGAGGGATTCAGGAGTCCAGCTTGCAAGCACCTCGACGTCGTCCGAGGTCACGCTTATACCATCCTCTGTCCGAAGTAAATTCTCAAGCAGGATCTTTAGGGTAATAGGCATCCGGTTAAGATCAAAGCGCTCGCTAAGCAGATCAAGCGCATGAATCTCATAGTTTTTTTCATTGACCTCTAGGGTCGTCTTTGTGCCAAAAGTGTTTTTAACTGACAACGGCGAATTCTCCATTTACGAAAGTGTTTTTTACTCTTAACGATTTTATCAAAATAACCTGTACGCTCTATGGAACAATTGGCGGTAGTTTAAAAATTACGCCACCTCAGAGCTGGCAAGCGCTTTCAGCTGCTCTTCATCAAGCACCTGAACGCCGAGCGCTAATGCTTTTTCAAGCTTGGATCCCGGATCAGCACCCGCGACGAGATAGTCGGTTCGTTTCGAAACACTGGCACTCACCTTAGCTCCCTGTTCGATCAGCCATTCGCGGGCCTGATCACGACTCATTGAAGGCAAAGTGCCCGTCACAACAACTGTTTTATTTTTAAGCACTCCAGCTGGATTTGACTGAGTGGGAGTCGTATCCCAGAAAATACCATGTCCGATAAGCGAATTAATGATTAAAACATTATGATTTTGATCAAAAAATCGGCGAATCTCGCCAGCAACCACTGGCCCGACATCAGGAACCGCTTCAAGAGTGTCGATCGAACTTTCCACAAGTGCCTCTAGCGAACCAAAAGAACTTGCAAGCGTTTGGGAGGTAGTCTCCCCAACCTGCGGGATTCCCAGAGAATAGAGGAACCGCGGCAAAGTGGTTGCCCGACTTTTATCAAGCGCACTGATCAGATTGGCCGCAGACTTCTCTCCCATTCTGTCTAGTTTTGAAAGCCCTGATTGAGTTAAGGTGAAAAGATCTGCCGCAGAGCGGATCCGCCCATTGTCGACAAGCTGCTCAATCAATTTTGAGCCCAGACCTTCAACATCAAGCGCTTTTCTCGAGACAAAATGCTTTATCGATTCCTTGACTTGTGCTGAACAAGACAGTCCCGCGCTACAGCGCTGAATAATTCCTCCCGCATCAACGGACGCTTCTGACCCGCATACCGGACAATGCTCAGGAAAACGATAACGTTTGGCGTTCTGTTTCCTCCTCTCCTTGATAACAGAAACTACCTCGGGGATAACATCTCCAGCTCTGCGAATCACAACCGTGTCGCCTTCACGAACGTCTAGTCGATCGATCTCCGCCGCGTTATGCAGGGTGGCATTTGATACCGTCACCCCGCCGACAAAAACGGGCTCCAATCGTGCAACCGGCGTTAACGCGCCGGAACGACCCACCTGAATCTCAATGACTTTAACTTGGGTTGTCTCCTCTTGTGCCGGAAATTTATGCGCCATTGCCCAACGAGGAGCACGGGAAACAAATCCAATACGCTCCTGATCTTGAAAGGAACTGACCTTATAAACAACCCCATCAATCTCATAATCGAGAGTCGATCGAACTTCAAGAATCTCTTCATAATAGGTCAGGCATTGATCGACCCCTTGAACCTCCCGACTGATTGAATTAACCGGCAAGCCGATATCTTTAAAAAATTTCAAAAGATCATTTTGATTATCGGGTTGCGAAACACCGTTTAAAGCGCCAAGGGCATAACAGAAAAAAGACAGTGGTCTATTGGCGCAGACCTTGGGGTCAAGCTGACGAAGGCTGCCGGCAGCCGCATTTCTCGGGTTAGCGTACAACTTCTCACCGTTTATCCTCTGCTGATCATTCAAATGATTAAATCCGGCTACAGGCATAAACACTTCCCCACGCACCTCTAGTTCAGTCGGTGGATTTTTACCGACTAGCCGAAGCGGAATTGAGGAGATGGTTCTTGCATTTGATGTCACATCCTCGCCATTGCGCCCATCTCCACGAGTTGCGGCACGCGTTAGTTGTCCATTCTCATAACGCAGACTGATTGCGAGACCGTCAATTTTAGGTTCAGCCATGTAAGTCATCAATGTCCGGCCTGCACCCTCCCGACAACGACGATCAAAATCGAAGAGTTCGTCTTCTGAAAAGACATTCTGGAGCGAGAGCATTGGTACTTGGTGCACGACCGTTTCGAACCGATCAAGCGGCGCGCCCCCAACCCTTTGCGTTGGAGAATCCTCAGTGATGAGGTCAGGACGCTCTTCCTCAAGCGCCTGGAGATCCTGTAACAGCTTATCGAAATGTGAATCGGGAATCACCGGTGCATCTAGCACGTAGTAGTGATAGTTATGCGCTTCAATCTCCTCGCGAAGCGCTTTTATCTTCTTGGCTCCCGATACGTTTTTCTTTTTCGCCATACCGCTTAGAAAAGTCGTCTCGCCTCTTCAGAGCCAGGATCGATACCGTATTTCTTCATAGAACCCTCGAGTGACCTAATCTGGCGACGAATCGCGTCGAAATGGGTTTCATTAATTGCTTCCCCTTCCGGGTCCGTCAAGGTGCCATCAATTTCAACGCAAACGTACTGGGCGACAGATACTAAATCTGAAAATGTCACCGAAGGTCGCGCCACACGGGGCACATTCATATATAAAACCAAACCGCGGAGAACTCCAGATTCAAGATCTTCATAACTAAATGATCCACTTTCTGATCGATTCGTTAAGCTGAATCGGCTAACGCCGGTGCGCGCATCGAAAAGGTGGTAAACATCATCTTTTCCCAAACGCATACCCGCGCGATCCAGTGCTCGCGACACATCAACACCTTGAAACCCTGTTCCGGGTTTGGGCTCAATGTGGATCACAGCAACTAAATCAAACTGATCACAAAAGCGCGCAAGTCGCGCGGCTTCAGGGAGTGCTTCTTCGATTGACATATCGAAATTTATGGGCCGCCCCAGCGACTCGGCCATCTGGTAAGCGAGGTTGTTAAACCGGGTCAACTCGGACTCATTAGTCACACTTCCCCGGGTCGCCATCTGAAGGCTCAGAATTAAATCGGAAAAAACTTCGTCGGATTGAGCGCTGGTTAGATCAAGCCACGCGTTTCCAGGCTCAGTGCGGCCATGCACTGCCCGGGGCCTTTCAAGTGTAATCTCATGCTCACGAAACACTGAGAGTGCAAGATCTCGAGACACGACCCCCTCCCCCGGCAAGCGAACCCAGTAGTCGATCTTGAGCGGTTTTGGACTGGAATCTACCGGAAGCGTGCGGTTATCAACCGAATTAGCATCATGCGTGTCAGCGTCAGTCTTTGAGCCTAACCCTCGATCGATGATGGGGGTAGATTGATTCTCATCGCCTGGCGCAAAATCTCTCGAAGGCATTAAAGACGGCTCACGCTGAGAGAGACGAGCGGCTAATCCGTGCGGCTTTAACCGTTCGATAGATCCAACAAACATGCGCTTGGCAGCTGATAATGATTGACCAGTCCAGCTTTTAAGGGGCGCGAAAATCTTCTTTCGGCTCTCCTCAGTTTGCATCAGGGATACCGCGGCCACAATTAATAAGGCCGAAATTCCCATGATAATTAAGGCAAATTGTAGACTCATGATTAGATTGCCGCCAACTTCACCGCCTCATCGATGTCGACCGAGACAATAGACGAAACACCGGGTTCCCCCATCGTAACACCCAGTAAAACATCTGCGGATTCCATCGTAATCTTGTTGTGGGTAATAACGATTAACTGGGACACTTCGGCGAGAGATCTCAACGTTTTGCAATAACGCTCAACGTTACGATCATCAAGGGGAGCATCAACTTCATCGAGGATACAGAACGGTGCGGGATTTAAACGAAAGAGTGAGAACAGCAAGGCAACCGCCGTCAATGCTTTCTCACCTCCCGACAACAGCTGAATCGTACTGTTGCGCTTGCCTGGCGGCCGTGCCATTACGGTCACTCCAGCGGTTAAAAGATCTTCCTCGGTCAGTTCCAATACGGCACTCCCGCCACCGAACAGGCTTGGGAAAAAATCGGTAAATCCGTTGTTGAGTTCGTCAAATGTCGCCTTGAAACGCTCTTTGGTCTCACGATCTATCTTCCGAATAACGCCCGACAGCGTCTCCAGCGCTTCCACCAAATCAGCATGCTGCGCATCTAAATACTCTTTCCGTTCGGCTTGCTCTTCATATTCCTCGATAGCGACCAAATTGACAGGGCCAATATTCGATATTTTCTGTGCAAGTTTCTCGGATTGCTCATACCAATCGGCTTCGTTTGCCGTATCCGGTAATCCAGAGATTAATTCGTCAAGATTATATTTATCGACACTCGCCTGTTCAGAGAGTGTCTCGAGACGAACAGCAACTTCTTGTCCCTTGAGCTTCTCATCTTGAAGAAGATCTCGAGCGACAGCAACCTCCTGCTCACGCTCAGACAAAGACGAGTGAAGATCTCGAATTTGGGTCTCGATGGAAGAATGATCGTGCCTGCCGACAGCGAGCGCCGTTTCGGCCTCTGTTTTCTGCTTAAGCAACATCTGCAGGCGCTCTCCCAATGCGATATCTGGTTGATCGCCTGATTGGATAAGCCGCTCGAGTTCATCATAACGCCGCTTCATGCGCTCACTCTGAGCATTAAGACGTTGGAGGCTGGCCTGATGGGATTCAAGAGAGGCCTGGCTGTGCTGCAAAGCTAATTCAATTTGATGCCGATCATCGCGAGCCTGCTGAACCGCGAGTCGAGCCTGTGAAAGATTTTGACTCAAATTATCTTTCTCACCCAGAAAGGCGTTTCGCTGCCGCTCGAGTTCGCCGCTCTCGTCTTCTGCAATCGCAAAATGACGTCGTGCATCACTAAGATCTGCCCCGGTCTTACTCAATTCAGAAAGTATTTCGTTGGTCTCTAGCTGCATTTGTTGACGACGCGCTTCGATCTGGTCAAATCGAGCCTGCTTGTCTGAAAGAGCTTGTCTTAGGGATTGAAAGGCTTCCCTAACTTTTAATGTATCCACCTGAAACAACTCCTGTTGTGCTTCAAGTGTCTTGAGATCATTTCTGAGCTGATCGACTTCACGTTCATGTTCAGCTACTTGTCGCACTTTTTGAGGCACTTCATTCTGAAGTCGTGTCATCTCCTCCTCGCGCTGCAGCAAGCCCTCCGAAGCCCCTTTCTCGCCGGCCACTTGAGCCCAGTTTTTCCCGATCAAAACCCCTGAGCGGGTCACAATGCTTTCCGATGGGGCCAGTCCAGAACGACGCGCTAGCGCCTCTTCTAGAGTTTCCGCGGTATAAATGCCCTGCAGAAACGGTAAAAGATCATAACGATCACATTCAACGTGAGACAAAAGTTCTCCAACTTCGGCGACATGGCGATCAGAACTTGATTCGATCAGAAATAAACTTTGTGCTGGCAGATCAGACTCGTCCACGAGCGAACCCTTGAGATCACTCACACCAAGCCCCGTTACGCGTTGACCCAGGACTGCATCCGCTGCCCTCTCCCATCCACTATTAACCCGAACTTCGCTTGCCAAGACAGAAGCATGTGCTAAACCTCGACGCTTCAACCAGTGTTCATAATCCTGATTTCGATCTCGCGAATCGGTCTGAAGATCTAATAATGACTGGAGACGGCTACGCGCCGCAACCATAACCTGTCGATCCTGATCGAGTATCTGAGCCTTGGATTCGAGATCTTCTCGTTCTGAGCTAATGTTTCGAATTGCCTCGTCTAAACGCTCTTCGGACTCCTTCAGCTCAACACTTTTTGCCTCAGAATCCGCTCGGGCCTTCTCAATTTCCAGCGTTTCTTCTTCTTGCAATAATGAAGTGACTTCCTCGTCAAGTCGCGCAAGTCGCTCCTGAGCCTTAGCATCCACGGCCTCGAGCTGTTCGATTCGCGTTTTTTGAACTTCCTGATCCTTGAAAGGCGTGCTGACTCGTTGGGAAAAATCTCCCCAACGATGTTGCCAATTCTCAAATTTCTCTTCCCATTCGCTTTGATCCCTAATGGCGTGATCAAGAATCCCACTTTGCTGCATGCGCTCCGACGTCAAGCGGGAAACCTCGTTCTCTAGCTCGGATATCTTTTGCTCGTCATGGAGGTGCTCAGACCCCAATTCACCAACTGTAATCTCGAGCCGTTCAAACTCCGCGCGCTGTTGTTCACCCGTCTCTTTCGCATGCTCAATCGCCTGCTCAACTGAAGCCACCTCTGCTCCGGCAGCATAGAAAGCGGCTTGAAGATCATTCACCCGCTGTTGCACACTCAACTCATCAGATCGAAGTGCTTCTATCCGACTTTCAAGAGTCCGTTGTTGAACGAGATACCCTTCCACCACCGTTTGTGCGCGCGATGTATCCCCAGACTGTTTTTCTACAAGTTTTTTTTGATTGAGATATCTCAGGGCCATTAACTGTCCATTAGTTTCTCTCTCTTCCTCTTTCAGCTTCGTATATCGACGGGCGGCCTGGGACTGTCTCTGCAATCTTCGAAGCTGTAAATCAAGCTCTTTTCGAATGTCATTTACCCGGTCCAGATTCTCATGAGTGTGGCGCATCCGGGTCTCCGTTTCGCGCCGACGATCCTTGTAGTGAGAAATACCCGCAGCCTCCTCGACAAAACTTCTAAGGTCTTCAGGTCTTGCTTCAACAATTCGACTAACCATGCCTTGCTCGATGATGGAGTAGGATCGATGCCCTAATCCCGTGCCACGAAACAAGTCTGTAATGTCTCGGCGCCGACACGACGCCTTATTGAGCGAATATTCGGAAGTACCGTCTCGAGATAACGTGCGTCTTACTGAGATCTCGCTGAATCGGGCATAGGCCTGGGCGCTTTTCCCATCTGTATTATCAAATACGAGCTCAACCGAAGCCTTACCCACAGGTTTACGCGCTTCTGAACCATTAAAGATTACATCGGCCATACTATCGCCGCGAAGTTTACGGGCTGAACTCTCGCCCATAACCCATCGAACAGCATCGATTACATTAGATTTTCCGCAGCCATTTGGACCAATTATCCCTGTCAGATCAGCCGGAATCGTGATTGTCGTGGAATCAACAAAAGACTTAAATCCTGAAACGTTAATTTTTTTTAGGCGCATTAAGAAGAAATTAGCAACAAGTGAACGAGCTGATAGTCGGCGTTCCTTCCGCTCTTTTTCCCGATCCTGAAGATAGAAACGCGAAAAAAAACATGGATGAGAAAGCCGTTTAAACTGACGTGGATTATATCGGAACTGACGCGGTTGTAGGCCCCCGAATAACGCTAACTACGATTCAACAGGAGTCGTCGCCCGAATCGATTCCCGCTGAGCGAACTGTTCGAACCACTCAGTTAAGTGCTCGTGATGACGACGCCAATCATGATCCGCAAAGCGAAAATCGAGGTAGTCGAGCGCACAGGCTACGCTGATTGTTCCAATATCCGAAGTTTGATTCAAGGTTTGATATCGTTCTTCAAGCCAATTTAAGCTACGAGCAATTGCAGCGACCTGACGATCTGACCATTCACCCCAACGACGATCTTCCGGTCGGCGAGAATTTTCGATAAACGCCAAAACAGCAGCATCCATCATTCCATCTGCGAGAGACTGCAATTGGGTAGCCGTTATCCGACTTTCCGCATCAATCGGGAACATTTTTGGCCCGGAATGCAGATTGTCCAGAAACTCACAAATTACCGAAGAGTCAAATATCTCAACCCCTTGTGAGGAAATCAAAGTGGGTACTTTTCCAATTGGGTTTCGAGCCGGAAGATCCGTTTTCGGATCCCACGGATTAGTCGGCACAGTCTCAACCCGATCAGATAATCCTGTTTCGATTAGCACAATGCTCACCTTTCGAACAAAAGGTGAAGTTGCGGAATAAAGTAGTTTCATTTTCATTAATCGATGCATGATTGGGGGTTTAGCTCACCCGTTGCACTGAGACCATTAAACTGGTAGATTGCGCCGCCTCAAAAAAGTATCCAGATTGTCACCAAAAATCACTTTATCGAGTTTAACCCAATGCCAGCAGCAAAGAAAAAGGTCGTCGAAGAGCTAATCCATGGCGTTAAGCCCCATAAGCCCAGGCGGGGCGAGCCCTATATGGGCGATGTCCAATCAGCTCATTTTCGCGAGATTCTTAACGCCTGGAAAAAAGAGCTTCTCGACGATATTAATAAAATCATGTCGGTGATGCAGGATGAAAACATCAACCTTCCTGATCCAAATGACAGAGCAACCCTGGAGACCGATCGGTCGCTTGAGCTTCGCACTCGTGATCGTGAAAGAAAACTTGTCAAAAAAATCAATGACTCGCTAGTCGATCTTGATAAAAGGGATTACGGTTATTGTGAAGATTGCGGAGTCGACATCGGAATCAAACGACTTGAGGCGCGGCCCACCGCTTCCCTTTGTATTGACTGTAAATCCCTCAGCGAGATACGCGAAAAGCAAAATGCTTGAAATTTGAACTTTAGACGCCCGTCAATAGCGCACCATGACTCTCATGGTTTGCGGTCAGGAAACAGGTAAAATGTTTGGCGCCTTCCCGCCTTAAACATCGAGTAACACGCCATGTATCAACTTATCATTCGAAATGCGCAGATTGCCAACCCTGATGGCAGTTCTTTTGAAAGCGACTTAGCGTGCAACCAAGGCCGCATTGAGAAGATTGCCCCGGAAATTTCAACCGACGCGGTTGAGCAGATCGATGCAGAGGGGCATCTACTTATGCCGGGCGTTATTGATCCGCAAGTGCATTTTCGAGAGCCAGGGGGCGATGAACGCGAAAATCTTGCGTCAGGATCCAGAGCCGCTGTGCGTGGGGGTGTCACTAGTTTTCTTGAGATGCCTAACTGCAAACCCCCAACAACCGATCAAGAGCAGCTCTCCTGGAAAATCGATCGTGCATCTAAGACGAGTGTTGCAAATTTTGGATTCTTTATCGGCGCGACCAGCGGTAACCTGCGTTCGCTTAACGACGCACAGCCAGCATGTGGCATAAAGATCTTTATGGGGTCAAGCACGGGCGATCTTTTGGTTGATGATGAAAAGCATCTGGATCAAATCTTTGGCAACGGAAGTCGCCTGATAGCCGTCCACGCAGAAGATGAGACTCGCATTCAAGATCGAACAAAATCGCTCCTGGATGGTAATGAGAATCCTGACTATTCTATTCACTCCGTAATTCGAGATCCTCAGACTGCGCTGATCGCGACCGAGCGAGCCCTATCGCTCAGCAAGAAATATGAAAGGCGGCTCCATGTTCTTCATCTATCAACTGCTGAAGAAGTTAAAAGACTCCGACATGACAAGCCTGATTGGGTCTCATGTGAAGCGATCCCTAATCACCTTTTCCTAAACACTGATGATTATAAAACCCTCGGCTCCCGGGTACAGATGAACCCCCCGATTCGCGATCCAGAGAACACTCCAGAACTTTGGGCCGGGTTACACGACGGCACTATCGACATCATTGCGACTGATCATGCTCCCCATCTATTGAGCGACAAGGGCAAGCCTTACCCATATTCTCCTTCGGGAATGCCAGGGGTGGAAACGTCTCTTCCTCTTATGCTAACCGCAATGCAGGAAGGTAAATGCGATCTTGCTCAAATCCAAAAATGGATGTGTTCCGGGCCAGCGACTCTTTACGGAATTCCAAACAAAGGTGCGATCCGTGAAGGTTTCGATGCTGATTTAACGCTTGTCAATTTAGACGCCAGTAAGGTGGTTACCGATGAAGAAGTGTTCAGCAAGGTTAAATGGAGTCCTTTTTCTGGAAGAGCGCTTACCGGGTGGCCCATTTACACTATCGTAGGCGGGAACATCGTTTTTGATAACGGCATTGTTCGCGACAACGTTTATGGAAAAGCGCTTACTTACTCTTCGCAATAATCGCGAGCTAGAATAAAATTTAGGATTTTTCGCCGAGCATCCGTCGATCAGCAAATGCCTGATTCAGCGTATTGGCATCCATATATTCAAGTTCACCCCCTGCCGGCACACCACGGGCAAGTCGAGAGATCTTTACCGGTTTATCCTCAAGGAGGTCATACAAATAGTCCGCAGTCGCCTGACCTTCGACCGTTAAGTTTGTGCCCAAGATAACCTCGGCTACGTCATCTTTAGTCACCACACCGAGCAACCGGTCAAACCCTAACTGCTCAGGACCCACACCATCGAGTGGGGATAGATGGCCCATCAATACAAAATAGTAGCCGGTGTAAGCCCCTGCTTGCTCTATCGTATCTAGATCTGCAGGTGTTTCAACCACGCATAAAATTGAACTATCTCTCTTACCCGAACTGCAAATCCCGCAAAATTCCTCCTCGCTGAAATTATTGCAGCGGGCGCAATGGTTGACGCTGGAAATTGCCGCGTTTAAAGCTTCTGCGATTACCTTTCCACCCTCTCGGTCACGCTCTAAAAGATGGAAAGCCATCCGTCCAGCTGTCCGAGGCCCGACGCCTGGAAGCCTCCTAAGCGCGTCCTTTAGGTTTTCAATCGCTTGATCACTAGCCATTGAGGCCTGACAGGTTTAGACCCGGGATATCAATGCCCGAGGTCAGCCCCCCCATTTTTTCCTGAGTTACTTTTTCGACTCTTCGAACAGCGTCATTCATCGCCGCTGCAATTAAATCTTCCAAAACTGCTTTATCGTCTCCCAAGAGGCTATCATCAATCTGAACTCGGCGAACGTCATGGCGACCAGTCATTACAACTTCAACCAATCCTCCCCCTGCTGATCCAACCACCTCCATGGCTGCAAGAGTCTCTTGTGCGGACTTGAGCTTCTCCTGCATTTCCTGCGCTTGCCGCATTATGTTGCCTAACGGTCCTTTCATTAACTTTTCCTCTCTAGATTTCCAGACTTTACAGATTCAGGAATAACAGTGGCATTAAAAACTGACACTAAGTCTTGTACAGTAGGGTCTTCGATCAATTTTTTGTAAGCTCGATCTTTGTCTTCCTGCTCCTGCCGTGCGTGTACAACCGCTGGTGTCTCTGCTGTCACCTCTTCCTTCTCAACAATATTAATTTTGACGGAATCCGTGCAGTATTTGCTCAGCAATTGTGTCAACGCTTCCTGACGCGAATCGGTTAATAAACCCGATAACCTTTGTTCGATGACCAGGAACAGGGTGCTGTTTGCGGAATCATATCTTTCAGGCGCGATATTCATCGCTAACTCTTTAGTCACGCCTGTCACTCCTGATTGATCTACAAAATCAGTCCAAGCAGCGGCGCTGCATAGATTTGAGATCACATTCCCCCCGTCTTTGAGCATCATTGATGCCTTCGGATCAGCCTTTTCGTGACGCGCATCATCACTAGCGTGCGGTGTCGGTTCGGGCTCCGGCGTCTCGCTCGTTCGCTTGATAATTTTCGGATTCGCCGCCTTTTTTCTAATTGAGCCCGTGTCGCCTGTCACTAGCGTTGATGAGTCATTATTCACCTGAAACGCAAGCATTCTTAATAGCACCATCTCAAAACCAGAAGCCGCATCCGGTGCAAAGCGCAAATCTTTTTTACCCACTAAACCAATTTGA
Source organism: Pseudomonadota bacterium (assembly GCA_018672825.1). Lineage (GTDB taxonomy): Bacteria > Pseudomonadota > Gammaproteobacteria > Arenicellales > UBA868 > UBA868. The sequence continues at coordinate 16,632 of JABHUE010000076.1, forward strand.
TAAAAGAGCTGCACATCCTGTTTTGAAAAAATTTCTGCGAGAAATTGGACGAGTTCGGTATCCGCCTGCTTAACCTTGACTGCTTCGGGCACTACCTGATAAAGAGATACGTTATGGAACGTCATTAGAATCTCATCGAGGGCATTATTGTAATCAATCGCTCGCTCATTCATCTGTGAAACGGTCTCCATCAAAACGACGCCATCACCCCGCGCGAGCGATCGCAGAATTGTATCCACATGATGGACTTCAATCATCCCGAGCATGTCCCGGACATCCTGACCCCTAACCGTTCCTTTACCGAAAGCAATGCCCTGGTCCATTAAGCTAAGGGCATCCCGCATACTCCCATTTGCTGCTCGGGAAAGAATTTGCAGCCCGCCATCATCAGTCGGTAGACCTTCCGCATCAGCGATTTTTTTGAGTTGGCTTGAAATCTCAACAGCCGACAGCGCGCGCAGATTAAACTGCAGGCATCTCGAAAGAATGGTCGCTGGTAATTTCTGAGGATCCGTTGTTGCCAGCAAAAACTTCACATGAGGTGGCGGCTCCTCAAGCGTCTTCAGTAATGCATTAAAACTGTGACCGGACAACATATGCACTTCGTCGATCAGGTAAATCTTGTAACGACCCATGGTCGGTGCATACTGGACATTGTCAAGAATCTCTCGTGTATCATCAACACGCGTGCGCGATGCCGCGTCAATCTCGATAAGATCAATAAAACGCCCTTCATCAACGCTTTGGCATGTCGAGCAAACACCACAAGGTGAAGCAGAGGGGCCGGTTTCGCAATTGAGAGATTTCGCCAGAATCCGTGCAAGCGTTGTCTTGCCCACACCGCGGGTTCCACTAAACAAAAATGCATGATGAACGCGATCTTGCTCAAGCGCGTTGCTCAATGCTGAAACAACGTGGCTCTGTCCGACAACATCCTCAAAAATTTGGGGGCGCCATTTTCGGGCGAGTGCTTGGTAACTCATTTGCTATCTCAACCCGTTACGAGCGGTGATAAAAATCCTACTTTATAAAACATGAAATGGAGACGGCGCCAGCCCGCCTTACCCCGACACCCAAGTTGGATGCTGCGGCTGCTTCCTTCCGGACCTGACCGGGTTCACACCCTTTCGCCATCGGGGAGACCGACTGTCACCGCCATAAACTTTTCACTTAAACCTATTTACGCAATAACTAGATTGTAGCACTCGGACCGCGCCCAATTAGTCGCCGGTTTTATATGGTGCCTCATATTTTTCGAAAAATACAAAACTTCCCGTCTGCAGATTCGCCCTCAAAATACGACTCATCACTTATGGTTTCTATTGACATCACCCGTTCATTTTCCAATATCGCAAGCGCTTGGTCGAACCCAGCCGATGTCCAAAGTTGGCTATGGATCGTACAGGCAAAGGGGGCGCCTTGCTCTAACACCCGAAATATCTCGCGAAACGCAGACGGCCCCACATGGCCGTGGGTAAAAGTGCCGCACGAAATTGCGCCTGCGTAAGTAGCATCCTCGATGAGCAGTTTCTCCTCAAGGTCTGCCTCGATCAAAAAACGATAAATATCCTTTTGATCGGCTTCGGCAAGCATCTCCGGTGAGAAATCTAAACCAACAACATTGGCAAAAGACTCTCCGACCAAGTGATCGGCAACCAATCCTGTTCCACAACCTATATCAAGAACTGGACTCGATCGATCAGTCATTGCGTTGGCAAACAGCGTCGCTATTTTTTTAGGACCCTGATACTTCAGACCTGTTTCGAGATGATGATCATAAGTTTGCGCCCAATCGCGATAAAGCTTTTTGGCGTCATCTGATGTGCTTAGGCTATAGGCCCGCTTTAACAGTTTTTTTGATGATTCATCGGCGAATTTTTTATTTGGATCGGACTGTGGCATAGCTAATTACTTAAGTTGGTTAAATAACCGCAATCAACGGAAGAATAGCGGAACTCCAGTTAATCACAGTTGAAAAAATCGGTACGCCTAATATTGCGAGCCCCACTATCGCCAGCAACGCGTAGTTGCCATAGCGGGCATTGTAGTATCGATAAAAAGCAGCCAACCGACGAGGAAGAAGATATGGCAGGATGTAATGACCATCCAATGCGCCAACCGGCAATAAATTAAAAATCATTAGCAGCAAGTTTATTTGAGCTAAATAGATAAAAAATAACTGAGCCCCCGAATCATCAAGGTCAATATACCCCCATTTCAATCCCAGTAGATACGTATTGATGGTAATCACAGCGAGCAACAAATTCATCAATGGTCCAGCTGCTGCCACAACAAGCTCAGCATAACGAGAGCGGAACAGTCGAGGATCAGTTGGCACAGGTCGTGCGTACCCGAACCCGACAAAAATCACCATCATTAGACCAACAGGATCAATATGCGCCAACGGGTTAATCGTTAAGCGGCCTGCCCGCTTAGCGGTATCGTCACCGAAGCGCATTGCGGCGAAAGCATGTCCGAATTCATGGAAAGAAAGTGAGATCACCAACGCTACAAGAATTATCAAAAATAGCGTCCATTGGCCTTGCGAAATTAGACTAATCATCAAAAATACCTTTCGTAGACCTAGATATTGCTCAAAATAATAAAACCTTTAATCTTAATTTAAAAACTGTAACATAGAAAAAAATCGGCACGCTAATTATATTTACAAACACAGACGATCCATAAGTTAAAAAATTTTTTCGTTAGAAAAATGATCTATCCAAAGGAGAAAAAATGAAAATCGAAACAAAGATGATCCACTCGGGCTACAAGCCCGACCCTACCACTAACTCGGTTGCGGTTCCTATTTATCAAACAGCCTCCTACTCGTTTAGGGACACCCAACACGGGGCAGATCTTTTTAACTTGGCTGAGCTTGGAAATATCTACACACGAATTATGAATCCCACGAGTGACGTGCTGGAACAGCGGGTAGCTGATATGGAGGGTGGTGTGGCGGCTCTAGCACTTGCATCTGGGCAGGCTGCGACGACTTATTCGCTCCTAACGATTACAGAAGCCGGGGATAACTTTATTTGCATGTCGACCCTTTATGGCGGCACTTACAACCTATTTGCTCATACATTTCCGCAGTTAGGGATAACACCTCGATTTGTTAATCCAGAAAATCTGGATGAAATGGAGAAACTCTTCGATAACAAAACTAAAGCCGTTTACTGCGAATCAATTGGCAACCCGGCGGGGAATGTAGTTGACCTCGCGCGAGTTGCCGAAATTGCGCATGCACACGGTGTTCCGGTAATCGTCGATAACACCGTTCCCACGCCCTACCTGTGCCGACCTTTCGAGCATGGCTGCGACATTGTCGTCCACTCCCTCACTAAATACATGTCGGGTCATGGCACAATCATCGGTGGAATCATCGTCGACTCAAACCAGTTTGACTGGGTTGCAAACAAAGAGCGTTTCGATCGGCTAAACGAACCTGATGTTTCCTACCATGGGGTCGTCTACACTGAAACAGGGCTACCACCCTACATTCTTCGCGCAAGAGTTGTTCCCCTTCGCAATATGGGCGCTTCACAAACACCCATGAATTCGTTCCTGATCATGCAAGGAATTGAAACGCTCGCCCTTCGGATGGATCGAATCTGTGACAACACCCTTGCGGTTGCAAAATACCTAGAAGACCATTCTCAAGTCGAATGGGTACGTTATGCCGGCCTCGATAGTAGCCCGCATAAGGCGCTTCTTGACAAATATATGGGCGGTCGCGGTTCTGGAGTCATGAGCTTCGGCGTCAAAGGAGGAAAGGAGGCTGCGCCGAAATTTATTGACGCCGTTAACCTCATCACCAGACTCGTTAATATCGGGGATGCCAAGTCGTTAGCCTGTCATCCAGCGAGCACGACTCATCGACAATTATCGCCTGAGGAGCTTGCGACTTCTGGCGTGTCAGAAGACCTGATCCGACTGTCCATCGGGATTGAGCACATCGACGATATTATTGAGGACATCGATCAGGCGTTAGAAGCTACAAAATAGTTTGGCCGCATAGTAGAGTGAGAATAGGATTAAATTTCTATTCTCACTCTTGGCCTAAAATTAACTCAGCGACCAGTGGTAAATGATCGGACGCCTGTCGTGCAACGGCGAGCCGGGACGGCAAAAGATTTTCGACCCTGATTCCGCCGCGCACGTAAAGACTATCTAGTGGACGCACTGGTGCATACGCCGGGAAGGTCTTTGGCTTTCGTCGAACCCCATGAAATCCCGCAGGCCCCATGACCTGACGACCTAAACTGCCCCAGACATCGTTAAGATCGCCCGCGACAATAATGGGTGTATTTTTTGCAACCCGCTGCACACTCGCATGCAACAGCAGTTTCTTCAATTGCATACGACGCTCTATTCCTGACAACCCCAAATGAAGATTAAACAGATGAAGACTTCGGGTCTGAGACTGTCCAGCCCGCTGACTGAAAATTGGCGCGCGAACCCGGGCATACAGAGCGCTGCGTTTCTTTTTGGGTCCAATTGTCAGATCAATATTGACAGATTCGATGAGGGGCCAACGACTAAAAATTGCATTGCCATAACCTCTTGCCTCCGACACTCGCACATTTGGCACCCAAACCCGATGGGAAAGGCCAATCGCCTCTCCTATGACATCTACCTGGAGGGTATCACTCAACGACTTACTATGGCGGACCACTTCCTGCAATAAAGCAATGTCAGGCTGATGATGATTAATAATCTCAACAATTCGACCTAAATCATAACGTCGATCGACACCACCAACACATTTGTGTATGTTGTACGTTAATACTTTAATTTTCATCTGTTTAACTTTACCTTAAAATTAGGGCGTCACTGACAGCCCAGACTAAGGCAATATCTCGCATCTCAATGTCATACATCACAAAAAAACTGCTTCGACCTTTTCAAGGTAGCGCTCTCGTTTTGGCCTTAATTCTTTTTCCGCAACTGGGCGAATCCAGTACCGAGACCGAATTATTCTTACCTTACCGCGCTGAGTATGCTGTTGATTACTCAGGATTTAGTGCAAAAAGAGTGATCACCCTCGAGACTGTTGGTGACGAATATGTGCTGAATGCAATCACTACGTTAAAAGGCATCGCACGACTCTCTGGATATGGCCCGGTATACGAAGTCTCACGTTTTTCGATTGTCGGCGGCGTTGTCCGACCATCTCGTTACACCATTAGTGAAAAAAAACCTAACCCCAAGCGCGATATTCAAATTGAGTTTAACTGGGAAACTGGCATGAGTTCGGGTTATGCAAAAGGGGAAGCACAAAGCTTTCCAATTTCTCTTGGGATCCAAGATCCCCTCAGCTTTGAGTTGATGGCTCGACTCAATCTAATTAAAGGCATTAAAGATTTTTCAATGGAAGTGAACGAAGGTCATCGCGTTCGGGAGTATCGCTTCATCGAGAAAGAGAACCATACTTTATATCCTGGAGACTACGCTGTGAGCACAAGCCGTTTTTTTATTGACCGAAATAGTTCACGAGAACTGTATTACTGGTTTGCAGATGAAAACCTGTACCTGCCAATACAGGTCCAACAAGTGCATGGACAGAAAATAAAAGGCACTATCAATCTAGAGAAAAGTTCCTTACTTCAATAAAAAGACAGTGCTTTTTAAACTGATCCAAAACGGCCTGCAATCAGACGCTGTACTCCTCCTTCCCGACAACGCCGTTACCCCGAAGCTGTGACACCTCTTCCGCGTTATACCCAAGTACTTCCTGAAGAATTTCCGCAGTATGCTCCCCAAGCAAAGGCGAGCGCGCCACTTCCACAGGAGAATCTGAAAGTTTGACGGGGTTCCCCACCGTCAAATATTTTCCTCTCGTTGGATGATCTACCTCAACGATCGTGCCCGTCTCTCGCAACGACGGTTCTTCGCTCAACTCCTTCATGGAAAGAATCGGGCCCACCGGGATATCGAGAGGATTACAGACCTCCATTACCTCAAACTTGGTCTTTGTCATCGTCCATTGCTCGATGGCCTCAAACACTTCATTAAGTCGTGGCAACCGTGCAGGAGGCGTTGAGAAATCTGGATTTTCTTTCCACTCCGGTCGTCCGATGACATCGCAGATCCTACCCCAAGCAGCTGCCTGGGTAATAAAATACGTATACGCATTTGCGTCAGTTTCCCATCCTTTACACTTCAAAATTCGACCAGGCTGTCCGCCTCCCGAATCATTACCCGCTCGTGGCGTTGCATCACTGAAGGGGATATCCTCGCCAAACTGGGAGTACTCCTTCAAAGGACCATGGTCAAGTCGCTGCTGATCCCGAAGTTTTACGCGGCAAAGGTTGAGAACGCCGTCCTGCATAGACGCAAGCACCCGCTGCCCTCGGCCCGAGTGCTCACGGTGATATAACGCAGTCACGATGCCTAAGGCCAGATGAAGGCCTGTACCGGAATCCCCAATCTGGGCACCTGTTACCGTGGGCGGGCCGTCTAGAAAACCGGTCGTTGACGCGGAACCGCCAGCGCACTGCGCAACATTCTCATAGACTTTGCACTCTGAATAAGGGCCTTGGCCAAAGCCTTTGACCGATGCGTAAATCATCCGAGGGTTGATTTCCTGAATTCGCTCCCACGTGAATCCCATGCGATCAAGCGCGCCTGGAGCGAAGTTTTCAACCATAACGTCGCATGTTTCGATTAATCGGGTAAAAACTTCCTTACCCTTCTCATCCTTCGTATTCAATGTAATGCTTCTCTTGTTGTGATTAAGCATCGTAAAGTAAAGGCTATCGACATCTGGAATATCTCGGAGTTGGCCACGGGTCGCATCTCCAACCCCTGGACGCTCAACTTTTATGACGTCAGCCCCAAACCATCCCAGTAACTGTGTACAGGTCGGTCCCGATTGGACGTGCGTCATATCAAGAATTCGGACACCCTCAAGTGCTTTCATAAGAATTTCTCCGTTGCAATGGTATTAAGAAAAAGATATTTTTTTGGCTCGCTCAGAACTAATCGAGGTAATTGACGTTTTTCTGTACGTGCTCCGCGAGATTCAATGCATGATCTCGCACAAGCGCTTCAGCGGTTAATGTGTCTCGCTCTTCAATTGCCTGAATAATGCGTGCATGATCAATAACGGAACGCTGAGCCCGATCACCATCATGAATGGCGCGGGATCGAATTGCACGCATATGTATAAACAAGCTGTCGGCCAAATCAGTGAGTAGGTCGCTGTGCGCCAAGGCAACAATTGCCTGATGAAAGTTGATATTGGTCCGCGAATACTCGTCAATCGGTGCGCGTCCATCTGATTCTGACCGAGGACCAAATTTTTCCCTCAGGCCTAAAATTTCCTGATCGTCAGCTCGGAAGGTGGCGAGACGCGCCGCCATACTTTCTAAAGAAGCCCATGCATAAATAATCTCCAACACTTCTTTTTTTGTTTTTCGCACGACAAACGTGCCACGCCGAGGCACATGCCGAACCAGGCCTGCTTGCTCGAGTCGCGATATGGCTTCCCGAACGGGGGTTCGACTCACCCCAAGACTTTCCGCCAACTTTCGCTCATCAAGGCGTGGGGGTTCCGCTCCGGAATAGATGTCCATCCCTGCAACAGCCTCACGCAGGCTCTTGAATACTTGCTCTTTTAGACTACTGTTCGCCTCAATTGGTGTCACGGAGATTGACATTAGATGTCCAATTATTGGGCGTGAGTGTTTTGTCGAGACGGGAGTCGATCCGCCATTGCTCGACCGATATCAATAGGGGATGAAACGACTGTTACGCCGGCCTCCTGAAGCGCGTCAATTTTCGATTCTGCAGTTCCGGTACCATAATGAATAATAGTGCCCGCATGGCCCATTCGTCGCCCCTGAGGCACCGTTTGCCCAGCAATGTAGGCCACCACAGGTTTTCGATGCGTTAAAGAAGATAGATACTCAGCCGCTCGCTCTTCTGATGTACCTCCCACTTCCCCAATGAGAATAATCCCCTCTGTCTGCTCATCTCGCATAAATTTTTCCAGGCATTGGACCACAGACGCGCCAACAACTGGATCCGCGCCAACCCCCACACAAGTAGACTGTCCAAGTCCATTTCGGGTTGTTTGATCTACAGCCTCATAAGTGAGCGTACTCGCGCGAGAAACAATGCCAACCCTGCCGGGCAAGAAAATCCCCTGTGGCATTATTCCAAGTGTGCTGACTCCAGGAACTGCGATCCCGGGGGAGTTTGGGCCAACTAATAGGGTTGAACCGGTGTTGAGGCGATGCCTCACTCGAACCATGTCAAGCACCGGTATTCTTTCTGTCACACATACAACCAGATCTAATCCCGCATCAACTGCTTCAATAATCGCATCCGCTGCATTCGCTGGCGGCACGAAAATTACACTCGCATTAGCTTGGGTAACCTCGACCGCCTCGTCAACCGAGTCAAATACGGGGACCCCAAGGTGCCGGGAGCCCCCTTTTCCCTTTCGAACGCCTCCAACGATGTTCGTGCCACTCGCGATTGCTCGCTCACAGTGAAATGAACCCTGCCGACCCGTAATTCCCTGACAGATAATCCTTGTTGAAGTGTTGACTAGAATGGCCATTATTGTTCTTTCAAATCAAATTTCGAATTCGTAACCAAGCAGTCTTTGCCCAACTCGAATGAGTTGAGGTGTTTCCATTCTGCTCCTCGATATAAACGATTTTTTCTGCTCCAGCTTCAAGATTCTCGACAAATTGAATAGGAAGGCCGGATTTTTCAAGACGAGAAATAGCGAGTTCCGAATTCGTCCCTGCAAGACGCATCACGATAGGAATGCCAACAGGCGCCTCTAGATGTGCAAGCAATAATCCATCTGCGATCGTGTCGCACCGCATAATTCCCGCCCCAAAAACATTAACAATCAGGCAATTAATCTTTTGATTGGAAAAAAGAAGTAAAAAAGCCTGCTTTACCCGACTCACCTCAAGCACGGGTGGTACGTCAAGAAAATTTGCAGGTCTTGCACCACAATTTGCAACCGCGTCTACGGTTGCCATTGCGAGTCCAGCGCCGCTGGAAAAGGTGCCGACGTTGCCATCGAGCGGTACATAATTAAATCCCTCCCGAAGGGCGATTTGCTCAGCAGAACTTGAGACTGACCTTGAACCTAATGCGGCCATTTTTGATTGACGAAAAAGCGCATTATCATCAACTGTTAGCCGCGCGTCTAAAGCAATCAACGCGTCATTTTGTCGAATTCCGAGCGGATTAATTTCGATTAGAGAAAGGTCTTTTTCGATAAACAATCGGTGAAGTTTTTTCAAAACGACACTGAGGCCTTCAGTGACAGAGGACGATAATTCAAGCTTCTTAGCGGTCTCAAGACTTGCTTCGGTTGTGAGCATCTCTCCAGAACCCAGATTGCAGCGAATAAGCGAGTCTGGATCAACTCCAACCGCCTGCTCGACATGCTGCCCGCCTTTTTTACTTAACAAACAAACTATCTGGCCACTGTCTCCGTCAACCAGCATTGCTAAAAAAACTTCTTGGGGCACCGCTATAGCGGGTTCAATGTAAACCGCGTTAACCATTTCACCCTCACTGGTGGTTTGAGGGGTGATCAGTACCGATCCCAACATCGACTGAGCAACGCTGCCGACCTCGAGGGAGGTTTCAGCGAATACGACGCCCGGTAAATGTCGATCATTATTAAAAAATCCTTGGGCCCGGCCGCCAGCCAGCACCTGAGCTTTAACCGCCCACGGGCCAGCACCCAATTCACCAGCAGCCGCGACTGCCCGAGATTCCGTGGTGGCGACTGCGCCAGGCAGAACCGAAATCCCAACCTGACGCATCAGCTCTTTTGCCTGATACTCAAATAGATACATGCTGAATTCTGAGGCTTACCATTTGTCGCGAGAGCAGATCACACAATCGGGATTGAGGCGTCAACTTGCAACACAATCTTCCCAAAATGGCCGGACGCATCCATCAACTCGTGCGCGCTCCTAACGTCTTCCAGCAGGAATACCTGATCAACAACTGGACTAAGTTTTTCATTCAAAAAGTGTGGCAGCGCTTGTTGGTAAAAATTCTGGATGATGTGCGCTTTTTCTTCAACTGATCTCGGCCTTAAAACAGAGCCACAGATTTTCTGGCGACGAACCATTAATTGCGCAAGATTGATCTCACTCTTAACACCGCCCATCACTCCAATCAACACAAGACTCCCGCCAATTGAGAGTGATTTTAAGTTCCGCTCTAGGTAAGCCGCCCCGATGTGATCAAGGATTAGATCAACCCCTTGGCCTTTCGTCACTTCCTTTAATATCTTCGCGAAATCCTCATTTTTATAATCAATGACGTGTACGTCTCCCACAGCCTTTACCCGATCAACCTTTGTCGGAGAGCAGGTTACAAACAAAGCGCTTCCGGGCACCAGTGCTTGGCAAAGTTGAATGGCTGCGATATTTACCCCTCCTCCACCGCCATGAAGAAGAACGCTCTGTCCATCTGACAGACCCGGGTACTGAAATAAATTAAGATGGGCAGTGATATATGTTTCACTCACACTTGCCGCCTGCGCCCAGGTTAGGGTTTCGGGCACCGCCATGAGATGATGCTCCCAAGCGGTTGCGAACTCTGCGTACCCCCCGCCACCGACTAAGCCCATCACCTTATCGCCAACCTTCCAACGCGAAATCCCCGCGCCTACCTCAGCGACCTCTCCGGCAATCTCGAGGCCAAGGACCTCAGAATCACCCGGAGGGGGCGGGTAATTGCCCTGCCGTTGAATGACATCTGGACGATTAACGCTCGTCGCGATCACCTTCACCAGGACCTGTCCGGCTGCCGCGATCGGTTTGTCGATCAGATCTATCTTTAGCTCTTCAGGGCCGCCAAAACTCGCTTGGGTTACAGCTCGCATTACACTTAATTCCTGTCCGAAAGTAATCTAGAAAACACATTTTGTAATAACACGCTTCTTCTGGTATACAAAATACCATATATTTTTAAATCAAACCACCAAAAGAGTGTTTTTTTATCAACTATTTCCCGCGAGAGAAGAAGCAGCTGGCCCGATCCCGAGGACCCTGATTCAATTCTGTCCCGAATCAGAAGGCGGTATTACGACGGAAACCAGAAAGAGCCTTGCCCTTCCACACGCGCACCCCGGCACAAAGCCGTTGTTTGGGACACCCAAGGACCAAAAGCCCGTTGAACTCTGCTTGCCAGACCACTCCTGAGCGCAGCGCCCGTCACTCCCCGGGTTCGCGTAAAAGCCTATTGGAAATTTCAGTGTAATTACAGAGATTGGTTGCGCGAGAGCCAGTCCTCGACCACGGTGACGGTTTCATCAACGGTTTGGAGACTTTGTCCCCGTTGCTTGGCAATAAGCGAAACGAGCTTATCAACTCGTTCAATATTATGTGAGCCACCTGCGAGTGCTCTTGCGACCGACGACGGATTGAGTAGGGACTCGGCTGCCTTTGCATATTTGGAAAACGGCACAAAATCAGAGGCTTCACCTCCAAGTTCACAACAGAGTTCGACGACCCAATTATAAACAGCCTCAGTCTCGACAAGGTTCGAATGAACCGCATCCTTGATCGGGCGCATCTCATCCATTTGCACACATCGATAATTGCCCGCCATTAACATTGCCCATTTTGCGAACGGCACAAATAACGATTCATAGACTCGCAACTTTACCGGAACCTCAACCTCTTCTCCGGCCGGCAACTCCATCCGAACGGAATCAATATCAGCTTCAATCTGACGCAACATGTCGGTATGTTGATCTGAGGAGAAACGTGCCGCTTTAAAATTAGTGGGTAACCGGACCTGAAGGACATTCGGTTGCTCTTCAGGTGGACGAAATGCCTGAGGATCCGGACTGCAAAGCGTCACTAGATTTGGATCAAATGCATCCCATATCGACGGGTCATGGAAGCAGTCTCGTAACGTTTCGGTATCAAGACCGGGGATCCGACGAAGAAATGGCAGCAATGGCATGTTGGTAATTGCGACACAAGGCACGCCGGCCTTTGCAATTCGATCCATTAACTCCCGCACCCCGACTGCACTATATTGAGGCTCTTGCATAGCGAGCACCACAAAATCGTACTCCGAAGGATCCACACCCTCTGGCGACGCGGCATCCAAATCGCCTGGGAGTGGTCCAGACTCAATATCAAAGAGTCCTTCTCGCCCTTTGATAGGCATTCGCACTACAGAGCCTTCTTTGTTAAAAATATTCGCAGTCGACGCTCGACAAATTAACGTTGCGGAGTGTCCAGCCATGATGAACTTTGTCGAAAGGAGCGACCCGTAAGAAGCACCTAAAATCAACGCGCGATATTTGATTTTTGTCGGGCTCTCGCTCATATTTTCTCCTGGCACTGATCTTTCCTGCCCGTTTCGCATGCTTAATCCTAAAAGAGGTAGAATTTTTAGTCGGGCGAGTTTAGCCTAAACGCTTGTTATTTTTTATTTTTTTTTAATTTTTGAATGAATTCACCGGCGCTATTAGCCTAAAAATTACTGATACACCCATAATCAAAATCTGTACCCTCCCCGATCTCGCAGAACCTCCTATTTCAATTTTCTATGCTCGATGCCATCCCGATCGTTGACATCCGTTCATCGACCTCAGCCGTTGATGATCGCGCTGTCGCTACATTACTCAATGCCGCGCTGAGTCAATTCGGATTCTGTTACATCAGTGGGCACACCATTGCTACTGAAGTTACCCAAAATCTCCAAAATAGCGCTCACGAATTTCACCTTTTGCCCATCGCCAAAAAGAAACGCCTTAAGATAAATCCCTACCACCGAGGCTATATCGAATCCGAAACGAGCCAAACCATCACATCATCGATTGAGTCCGCAACACAGCCCAATCGCTCGGAGTCATTCATGATGATGCGAGAAATACCGCCGAGCGATCCTCGATTTGGAACTCAACTATTTGGACCCAATCAATGGCCCGACACCCTGATTCCAGAACTCAAAAAGCACTGTATAGCGTACGCCGAAGCAATGGAAAAACTGTCGTTAGAACTTGTGCAACGACTGGGTGTTGCTTTGGGCTTGAGCCCGAATACACTATTAGACTTATTCAATGACCCCACATATTTTCTTCGCCTGATACAGTATCCTCTCTTGGATCCAAATGATTCTCCCGCACCGTTTGGGTCTGCACCTCACACCGATCATGGATTTATGACGCTCGTGCTGCAGGACGATACAGGTGGCCTTGAAGTACTGAATTCAAACGGCCGATGGATACCGGTAAGTCCTATTCCGAATACGCTCGTCCTGAATGTAGCGGATATGCTTTCTATAATCTCGAATGGCCGATGGAAATCTACTCCACATCGCGTTATCTTGGGTCCGGAGCCTCGGCAATCAACGGCATTTTTTTTCGATCCTGATTTTGACGCGCAAATAAATCCGTTAGTGGAGGTCAGAGATTCTGATAACCGCTGGAATCCAATACGTTATGGTGATTACATCCTTGAGCGTTTTGGCCAAAACTATCAGTATCGACGCAAGTGAGCCTCTGGTTGATGCTTGCCAATTAAACTAACGCCAGAAGAAAAAATAGATCAAGTGTCATGCAGAAATTCATTGACTTATCCAGCGAATCAATTGAAGACGTTGCGCGCATACCTTCCTGCGCCAACCGCGGGTGGGTAGCGACTGAGATCAGGAAGCAAGACTGGAGCGTCGATTTAAATGATGACGCTCTCGGCGAAATTCGCGCAATGGCAGCACAGATGACAGAAACGCGATTGCCGACACTATTAAGACACCCAGATCAATTCGAGATTCCGAGTCTAGCTGCTGCCTACCGAAAAATTAAGGCGATCTGTGACCACGGTGTTGGATTTGCAGTTCTGGATGGCCTGCCAATGGCTGAGTTCGAAACTCAACCGATGATTGATATTTATTGGACACTCGGCCAACTCATCGGGCGTAACGTTGCCCAAAAATGGGACGGCACCATGATTTATGACGTCACAGACACCGGACAGGAGTTTGGTTATGGGGTTAGAGGTTCAGCGACCTCAGTTGAGCTTAATTTCCACACCGACAACGCATTTGGGATGAGAGTACCCGACTATGTCGGACTTTTTTGCGAGCATGCCGCTGAATCTGGCGGACTGAGCCGGTTTTGTAGTCTTTACACCGTTCATAACCGTTTGGAAGCCAACTTTCCTAACCAGTTACAGCGACTCTTTAAGCCCATGCTGTTTGACAGACAGGCTGAACACCATAAAAACGCCCCCAAAACCTCTTGGGCACCTTTTTTCTCATGGAAAAATGGCAGGCTCCGCTGTCGGGCAAACACATCACTGGTTCGCAAAGGATACAAGGTTGCGGACACGGAAATGGATCAAATACTGATCGAAGCCCTCGATGCCGTCGAGCGCGTGACAACTTCTCCCGACCTATGGGTCGAAGCACCCTTAGAGCGTGGACAAATCCAGTATCTCAATAATCACGAACTCGGACACTATCGCTCGAGCTTCGAAGACAGCACTGATCCTGCCAAGAGACGTCATCTTTATCGACTATGGCACAGGCAGAATGGAAGCATCAATTACGACGGCTGATATTATCTAACCGATTACAGAATCATCAACAGCTATAAAATACCCTTGTTCGATGCGCGAAGCTTATCTATCTGGGTCAAATCCTCATACCGGGCCAGCGAGAACGCTTCTGCATAACTCGGCAAACGAGCTTCGCAAATCGTAGCGGCACAAAGTTCACCGCTCGCGCACGCTGTCATCGTCCCAAAACCTGACATTGCACAATTCATGAAAGCGCCTTCTGGCCCCATACCGCCGATCAATGGCCAATTTTCCTCGGTCATTGAGTACCAGCCACCATAGTGATGACATTTTTGAGGCAACCGTCCGTAATACGAACGCAAACCAGGGTTAAGTCTGGCTGCGCCTCGGAGCACAATTTCCGGAAAATGGGCATCTAGAGGTTGATCATCAATATCCAGCGCGGCTTCTTCGTTATACGCCCAGCCTAACTTAATCCACTTCCCACCATCACCACCCTCCGGTCGACAGTGAGTTCCACCGGGCATATCACCCGCAAACCTGGCAAATTGAGGATCATCCCTCAGAGCTGATCGTTCACTATCTGACCAATCAATTTGTTGACGATCGAGATCGATTGAGAAAGGCTGATTTCGGGGAACCGCCATGAGATGATCCTCGAAAGCAATTTTCTGCTGAAAAACGTTAATAATCGGAAGTTCAACGTCAATCCACTTCGCAATCTCGCCTGCAAAAGGACCTGCGGCATTCACAATCTGGCCTGCAACTACTTCTACCGAGCCAGAACCAGTATCAATTTCAATTTGATAGTTATTTCCTGGATTGATCTCCCGAACCTGCCCCATCAGCCTTTTCGCGCCCACTGACTTAAGATATTCGAGCATATATGTCGCCAACTGCTGACTGTTGATCTCACCACCTCGACGAATATGAACAACAGTCTGTACTTCCGGATCGTAATGAGGAAAATGTTTCCGAATCAAATCGTAGTGACACAATATATCAACGCCATTTACGTCGAGACTGCAATCGGAGCCGCTAGGTCCGAAGTATCTCGGTGCTTCGGCTTGATCATGATAACGGACTAGAGTGTCCGATTCATCTCCGAGACCGCTACGCAGTTGTGACACGAGTGTGTCAATATTTTGTTCCCGGGTCGCAACCACATAACCACGACGTGTCATGCCGATACGATTATCGGTATCACGAGAGATCTGCTCCATTAAATCAATGGAGCGGTTCGTCAGGGACACCATCGCGGAATGCGGCCACCAGTTTCTAAAGTTATTCCCCGATTGAGCTGAGGTGAACGACATTGGCTGAAACTGATCTACGAGCGTAATATTCGTTCGACTATGATTCCGAGCCAAATAATATGCAGTGGCAATTCCAACGATTCCGGCGCCAATAACAGCGATGGGTCGATTTTCTGAAGTCAAAGAAAAGGCCTGCCCGAGGACGTGAACTCAAGCGTTGATTTTAGTCTGCTCAAGACAAAGAAGTCATGACAGATCGCAAAACACGGACGGTTGCGACTTTAAATCAATTAACACTCCGCTCGCCCCACGACCAAATATCTTTTGCCTTCCGGTATCTCAATCAATAGTGGTTATCGAGAAAAGAAGATAATGGCGGAGAGAGAGGGATTCGAACCCTCGATACGCTATTAACGTATACACACTTTCCAGGCGTGCGCTTTCAACCGCTCAGCCACCTCTCCGCAGCGCGGCAAAGGGTATCCGAGTTAACCGCTCAACGCAAACTGAATAAACTAGGTGAGCTGACTGAGGCCTGAAATCAGGCGCTCCAACCCCTCTATTGCTGAGTCAGTTTTTAGCGCGCCATAAGACGCGCGGAAGCCACAATGCTCGCCCGCTCCGAAAGCACTGCTCGGGATTACAGCGACGCCAAACTTTTCAATAAGCTGTCGGGCAAGTGTCAAATCATCGCCCGAATAATCTGGTATCTCAACAAAGAAATAAAAAGCGCCCGTACTGAGAAGCGGTCGTACCCGATTATTTAGCGTATCAAATGCCTCGAGACCTTGCTGGCGAACATTTGCCATTTCAGCCACGAATGGTTCGCAGTAGGCTGGTCCGGCTTCAAGGGCACCCAGCGCTGCGTACTGGGAAATTGCTGTCGCGCAAATCACGTTGGTGTCCTGAACCTTTCGCAACGATCCAAAGAGTTCTTCCGGGATCACAGCATAACCAATTCGCCAACTGGCAAACCCGTAGGCCTTACTCAAGGAGTAAAGTGAAATAGTATGCCCTTCGCTCCCTTCGATTGAGGCGGGAGAGAAATGCTTGTCCCCATCGTAAAGAAAGTATTCATAAGCTTCGTCACTGATGTGATAAATCTCGTTAGCCTTGCACAAGGCATTTACCGCTCGTAGTGATCGCTCCGAATAAACAACGCCTGTCGGATTGTTGGGAGACACGGTCACGATTGCTCGTGTCCTCGTGGAAATCGAATGGCTGAGGGCCTCAACATCCAGCGCGCCGTTGACATCTGTTGGGACCGTCACGGGAACACAGTCCGCGATCCTTATTGCCATTTCCTGATTAAAGTAAAACGGCTTCGGTAAAATAATCTCATCGCCCGGATCAGTAATCGCCAGCAACATGTTCAAAAACCCCATGTTACTGCCGGCAGTGACCGCAATGGCGCGATGACCCAACGACATCCTATTTTCCGCCTCGAGCTTTTCGGCGATTGCATCGCGAAGAGGGTCAAGACCCTCCACCGGGCCATATTGATGGGCAGAAGGATCATCCCAAAATCGTGCAATCGTGCCACTAATCGAGGGTGGGGGCGAATAATGAACAATCCCCTGTCCAAGAGAAATTGTATCGGGATTTGCACGAATCCAGTCGCCAATCACAGGAATGATGGGTTGCTGAACACGCGCCATTCTTTGACTCAGATGCATTGACTCAATCTCGCCTGTGGCAACTGCCTGTCATCGATTTGTGGAGGTGTTGTTACTCGCTTCATGAGTATCGACTTCGCCGTTTCTGAAGAAAAATATGCGTCAGGTTATTTTCTCGTTCAAATAATCAAGGTATTATAGAGTGCATCAATTACCTCAATTCTTGCATCGTTGCTGAAGCCTGATAAATAAGACCAAACCAAGCGCGATGATCAACATCAGAAAACCCAAAAACATCCCTTTTTCAGTTAAAAAAATGTTTGGATTTAGAGGCGAGACACTCGTCGCATTACATCCATCTGCATCGCTAGTGGCGGCTTAATGACCTCCGAAATCGAAATCAACATCGGATCTCAGTCTTCAACAACTGAAAAATCGGATACCGATCATGAGTACGCACCTGCTCCAATCGTTGATGGCGCGCGGCTCGGCCCTAATGTCATTAGCAGGCTTCTTGTCACATCTGACAGCGGTTATACCTATCTTGCCAATGATGGGCGCACGGTTGTTCAGGAATTTTTCCCACAACAATTCGCAGTACGAGACGTTGACGGTATCTCTTTGCTGTTATGCGATTCAAAATTTAACCACGACTATGAACAAGGCTTAACTGAATTTTTATTATTAGCGCGCGTGCTAAGTCAGCTAGACCATCCCGGTCGAGTTGCGCGCTACGAAGAAAACGATGGCGCGGCGTGGTACTCAGTCGAGCTACCCGTCAAGGCAAGCCTTGCCGATCTTTTAGCTACCGGACAACGCTTACCCGAAGAAAACTTAAAAACGATTTTCCAATCAGCCGTGACCTATCTCGAGGCGGCACACCATGTCGGCTTATTACATCTTGAATTAACACCCGAGCGCATCTTACTTGCGGAAGAAGACAAATTACTTATCTGTGGCTTCTCAACAGATAAGCTTCACTATCCTCCTGAAGATTTAACCGCATCTCATGACTATCGAGCGCCCGAACTTGCCAGTTTTCGCGGCCATTTAGGGAAATCGACCGACTACTATTCGCTAGGCGCCATTTTGTATCAGGGGGCGTGCAGGGTTAATCCCCCTGACGCGCTTACTCGACTCGATGCAGTGGATAAACAAACTCCCGATCCCTTAACGTCAGCCAAAATTCTCGGAAAAGGTTTTTTTTCCGGTCCAACACTGTCGTTAATCGAAAGCCTTCTAATGCTTAAACCTGGCGATCGACCCCAGAATGCTGACACACTGACTGATAATTTAGTCGACACGGGCGGTCTAAGTGACGCCATCAACACAAAAGTTGAGCAGATGGGCGCTGTTGGCGATTTACCTGTAATACCGCCTCCTGCTTCGCCACCATCCGCTGGCATCCCAACTCCGGTCTCAAAGAGTGATTCAACACCAAAAGATGAGACCGTTGCAAAGCGTTTTCGTGGCGCCTCTGCAATTGCTGTATCGGCGCTAGATAAAACCAGGTCCGTGCTCCTATCGCCAAATTCAGAAAAAAAGAAGGTCAATAAACCGTCGCCGCAGTCCAAGTCACGATCAGCCAAAACCAAGGACACTCGAAAAGAGCCTATTTTCAACTCGTCTCAAACTGTTATTAAAGAGGAACTCGACCTTCCAGACCTCGGAAGTAAATCGCCGCGTTCATCCGAAATTGTTAACGACCTTGAAGTTGCTCGACGCACTCTCGCAGGCAATGCGTCCAGTCAGAAATCCTCAAAGGCTCCATTCAGTCTTGATCAGTTTTTGTCTGCAGCATTCTTTTTCCTGAACACCCAGGTCAGTCGATTGGAAAATAGCTTTTCCAAAGCAAAAGATCAATTTCACTCCAAGTTTAAAAACCCGATCAAAGGGTCAAGCCTCCGACTCGCACTGACGATCACCATCATTCTTATTGTTCTGACCGGTGTCTATATTGTCGTTACGCCGCCGAGACCGGCAGGCACTAACACTGCGCCAACGACTATTGAAATCATCGGCGGCAACACAATTACCCCAGACAAGCCACAAGGGCTTGAGATCGCCGCTGTGGACTTCGGGTCGTTTAATACTTCAGTTACTGATTCTGAGTTTGCACGTAACGACGATCTTACTCGAGTGAATGCTTATCGGGATGCAGAACGGCTATCGCGCTTGAGCGAGCCTCATTTAGCGCGCGCAAGAGAGTTTCTTGCGAATGGCGCGCTCATATCTCCACCCAACGCAAACGCTTATAGCGAGTATTCAGCCGTCGTTCGAATGGACCCAAGCAATAAAGAAGCCCGCCTGGGGCTAGATAGCGTGCTCACGCAGATAGTCTCTGAGGTCGATGGCCTGATTGTTCAATTCGATTTTGCCAGCGCGAGCGAGATGCTGTCGATCGCTCAGAAACTCGCTCCTGATAATCAGAAGCTCAAGCTAAAGAATGAATCAATAAGAATCGCCGAAGAGACGCGAAACCAGCAAGCAATCGCTGAACAGGCGAGAATTGATGCTGACGCAAAAAAAGCAACTGCCGAGCGGCAACGCAAGCAACAGATTGAAAAACTCCTCTCGAAGGCGCTTACCGCGTTTAACGACAACCGATTAGTCTCTCCTCCTGGTGAAAATGCACTAACACTTTATCGCGCTACGCTTGACCTCGATCCCAGCAACCAGAGAGCCCGCAATGGCCTAGGAAACATATCGTCAATATACATACGCCAAGCTCGTGATTCTCTTTCTATAAACAATCTTGAAGGCACTGCCGATCATCTTGAAATAGCGTTATCCATTAATCCTGAAAACAAGGCAGCACTCAGCCTTAACCAACAGTTACAGCGACGAAAATACCTCGTAACCGAACAGCAACGTCTTCAAGCAGAAGCAAGGGTAAACATAAATCTTGCGCAGCAAATGTCAGACGAGCAAGATCAGCTTAATCTGTATAGTGGCATTCAAGCGTACTACGATGGCGATTATGCTCAAGCGCTTCAATTCCTAAAACCGCTCGCTGATAAAAACGATCCTCGTGCACAGGTTCGCGTTGCGAGAATGCTCCTTGAGGCTCGAGCAACAGGTCGCGATAAACCAGAGGCGATACGCATGTTTAGTGCAGCACTGGCACCGATACAACTCACCGCGAGTCAAGGGCATGCATGGGCTCAATCTGACCTTGCCGATTACTATTTTGATGGTTTAGTTATCGATCAAGACCGGCGAACGGCAGCAGTCTGGTACCAACGCGCAGCCGAGCAAGGATATGCCCCCGCGCAGACCAATTTAGGATGGCTTTATTTTAATGGCTATGACGGCGTGGCCCCTAACCGGGCAGTTGCAATTCACTGGTTTAACGAGGCGGCAGCGCAGGGTAATCAAGCCGCTGCTAACAACCTTCGTGCACTCGGAGAGTCGGTTCCTCAATCTGCGGGTGGCTAGTCAACGGTAAACGCGTCAGTCTTTGCAGCCCATTGGCTAACAGGATTTTATTCTTTTGAGCGTTTTATGTAAGTTCTTTTCGAGGGGATAACGCCGCGCACACCGCCCTGCGGATTGTCGATGTCTCCTTGTCGTCTCGGTATGAGATGCATATGTACGTGAAAAATTGACTGTCCTGCATCTCGACCGATGTTAACGCCTACATTAAACGCGCTAACAGTCGGATCCATCTCCTGAATCCTTTCTCGCATCAGTCTCAGCATTTGATATATCTCGA
Organism: Pseudomonadota bacterium; assembly: GCA_018672825.1. Lineage (GTDB taxonomy): Bacteria > Pseudomonadota > Gammaproteobacteria > Arenicellales > UBA868 > UBA868. The sequence continues at coordinate 37,753 of JABHUE010000076.1, forward strand.
TTAACTCCGATTCCTCGAGATCAAAATAAGATTCCACATGTCGCTTCGGAATGACAAGGGTATGATGGTCTGAGACCGGATACCCGTCTCTTCTGGCATAACAAAGCGAACCCTCTTCAATCAGTTCACTATTACTGAACTCACAGAATATGCACTTATCCATAATGGTGTTTTTGGTGAAAAATTTAAAAACGGCAGCAGACTGAAAATGGCGGAGAGGGTGGGATTCGAACCCACGGTACCTTTAGGGTACAACGGTTTTCGAGACCGTCACAATAAACCAAGCTCTGCCACCTCTCCTGAACATCCGACTGACGAAACGAGCAATCAGTTAATTTGACCTTTTGACTCATCGAATGATAAAAATGCCCTATTATTTTATCATGAGCTTTTCAAGGATTCTGGAAAGGATCGAATCCTGAAGATAATACAGGACTTAAACCGATTTATCAGCGACCCAAATATTATGAGCGACAAGGAATCTAGCGACCGACGGAGCTTTATAAAACTATGTGCCGGCGCCGCTGCTACTGCCGCATCCTATCCCGAGACACTCATCGGTAGCGTTGGGTCCGGAGAATTCTTTAATCGCACTCTCCTTTTGGATAATACTGGACACCCCCTCCGGGCCAGTCGCCTAATCCAAGATCAAAGTTACGTATTTTTTTACCCATTTATATCGACTCCATGCTTTTTGATTCGCCTGGATCGTCAAGTCAAAGCAGTCATTCGGTTACAAACAGCTTTGGGGGAGGAATACGAATGGACCGGCGGAGCAGGACAGAATCAACAGATCGTCGCATTCTCTGCTATCTGTGCTCATAAGATGAGCCATCCTACTTCCCAAGTCAGTTTTATTAATTATCGGCGCGAAGAAGTTCAATTTGCAGGAGCAGACCGAAAGTTTCACAAAAGATCAGGGGTAATTTTCTGCTGCTCCGAGGGAAGCGTCTATGATCCCGC
>JABHUE010000141.1 GCA_018672825.1 Pseudomonadota bacterium
ACTCAGGAGAAACATGTTCGATTAAACAATTATTTATCTATACAATATCGTCCACTTTAGAAGATAGCGACGGCAGTTAGCTGAACATATGATGCGCGACCATATCATTTTGATGGACACCACCTTAAGGGACGGCGAGCAGACTCAGGGCGTTTCTTTTGCACCGGATGAAAAAGTAAGCATTGCGCGAGCACTTTTGCAGACGTTAAAAGTGGACCGGATTGAGGTCGCCTCGGCTGGGGTATCTCACGGTGAAAAAGAGGCGGTCACCCGGATTCATGACTGGGCGTTGTCAAATAACTTTCTCGAGCGAGTCGAGGTTCTGGGATTTACAGATCACACACGCAGTGTGGATTGGTTGGTCAGTACCGGCGGAAGGGTGCTGAATCTGCTGACGAAAGGCAGCGAAAAACATTGCACCGAACAACTGCGAAAAACGCTTGATCAACACCTCGAAGATATAGATCGAACTGTGAATTATGCTTTGGATCAAGGGCTGCTCCTTAATGTCTATTTAGAGGATTGGTCGAACGGCTATCGTGACAGTCGAGACTATGTCTACAAAATGGTTGAGGCCCTCTCGAAAATGAACGTTCGGCATATCATGTTGCCGGATACGTTAGGCGTAATGAGTCCGTCTGAAGTTTCGGTCGCACTCGGTGATATGTGCTCACGTTTCGATGAAAGTGATTTTGATTTCCACCCTCACAACGACTATGGGCTTGCGACTGCAAATGCAATGGCAGCTGTCGAGTCGGGAGCCGCCGCAATCCATGCGACCCTGAATTGTTTGGGGGAGCGTGCGGGTAACGTGTCATTGGCAGAAGTTTCAGTTGTCTTGCGTGACAAACTTAATGTCAAAGTTTCGGTTGATGAAACGAAAATCCATGATTTAAGCGAAATGGTGGAAAACTTCTCCGGCAAGCGCGTGGCGGCAAACGCACCGATTATCGGGACGGACGTGTTTACCCAAACAAGTGGTATTCATGCCGATGGCGATCAGAAGGGTCGCCTATATCAAACAGATTTGAGTCCAGATCGTTTTGATCGCCAGCATAGTTATGCGCTAGGGAAAATGAGTGGAAAGGCTTCTCTCATGAGAAACCTGGAAGAGCTTGGAATTGAGCTCTCGGAGGAAAATCAGGCGAAGGTGCTCAAGAGGATCATTGAAATCGCCGATACGAAAGCCACGATTACGAGAGAGGATCTTCCGTTTATTATCGCAGACACCCTGGAGAGTGGTGATTATCAGCATGTGGAATTACTGAACTGTTCCATCACCAGTGGTTTTGAGATTGAGTCAACAGCAAGCGTGCGTGTGCGCGTGGGCGACATGATTCATAAAGCCTCAGATTCGGGCAACGGGGGCTTTGATGCGTTTATCAAAGCAATGGGAAGGATTCTTGAGCCAGGTGGATTTGAGTTTCCGGAGTTAACCGATTTTGAAATTCGGATTCCCAAAGGTGGGCATACCAGTGCGTTAACCGAATGTTTTATTTCCTGGGACGATAACGGTCGGCGATTCAAAACTCGCGGTGTTCATGCCAACCAAGTGTTTGCAGGCGTTAATGCCGCGATGCGCATGCTGAATGTAAAGATGCGCGATCAGGATGGAGCGGCGAGCGAATCTCAACCGCTTCAGCAGCCTGAATAGTGCTTACCTAGCGACAGGCATTTTTGCGAGAGCCTCTACGACCCGATCACCGAACTCACTTGTGCTGATTTGTTTTTCTGCATCACCACGACGCGCCAGATCCGGAGTCGTATAGCCATCGCTGAACACACCCTGCATTGCAGACCATAGGTTTGCTGATTCGCTTTCCATGTTGAAGCTCATTTCAAGCATCATCGCAACAGAACCCAACATCGAATAGGGATTAGCGATGCCTTTACCGGCAATATCCGGGGCTGAACCATGTGAGGGCTCGTAATATGACTTATCAGGTCCTACACAGGCTGAGGGCATCAAACCCAGGGAGCCAAGAATCCCACCGCACTGGTCACTGAGGATGTCCCCAAACATGTTTTCCATCACCATTACGTCGAAGCGGGTTGGATTCAGAACAAGATAGGTTGCTGCCGCATCGACAAGCACGTGCTCAACGCTGACTTCAGGAAAGTCCTGATGCACTTCGTCGAGGACTTCGTTCCATAACACGCTGGATTTAAGAACATTACTTTTGTGTACGTTCGTCAAAGATTTCTTACGCCGCATGGCCAGCTTAAAGGCAACTTCTAGGACTTGACGGATTTGATCTTCGTCGTATTCAAGCATTTCATGTACGTAACGTCGGCCACGATCGTTTACGCCAGCTGTCTTCTGGCCAAAATAGAGTCCGCCAACAAGTTCACGAATAATCACAAGATCAATGCCGTCTCCAATGATTTCGGGTCGAAGCGGCGAAAAATGTGCAAGGCTCGGTGGCAACGTTACCGGGCGAAAGTTTGCATAAGTTTGATATCTTCGCCGCATCGGTAAAAGACCGCCGCGTTCGGGTTGCTCGTCAATTGGAATTTTCTTTGACTCTTCATGACTGAGACCGATCGTGCCTTTTAGAATTGCGTCAGCCGCATCGCAAATTGCGATTGTTTCATCGGGAAAAGACTTGCCGGTCTCAAACCAGGCACAAGCGCCAAAAAGAGCGGGTTGCAGGTCGAAGGATGCTTCGTTCCGCTCTTCAATAAGCTTTAACACTTTCACAGCTTCAGCCATGATTTCTGAACCTATACCGTCTCCGGCCAGTAGAGCAATTTTATGAGTTGTCATATTCGTTGAGAAATAATTTAAGAACCTGAAGATATCATTTCGCAGGCGTCACCGATGCCATTGTTATTGGCATCGATTTGCGAAGGATTAAAAAAACCAAAACAATTATCCATTACATCCAAGATGCCATCGTCATCGAGATCGTCGCAGATCAGAACATCATCATCTGGTTCAAT
>JABHUE010000001.1 GCA_018672825.1 Pseudomonadota bacterium
CCCTTCATCGAGCTCGTCGAGCGCGCCGTAGACCCGTATCGGCTCTCCGTCATCGCCTTCGGTCCAGAGGTTTTTACCCATGCGGTCCGGATTCAGATCAATGACGGCATTAGCGGCTTTGAGGATATTGCCGGTTGAGCGGTAGTTTTGCTCCAGTCTCACGACTTCGGTGCCTGTGAAGTCTTTTTGCAGCTGGGCCATGTTTTCAATCCGGGCGCCGCGCCAGCCGTAGATCGACTGGTCGTCATCACCCACGGCCATGATCTGGCCATGGGCCAGCGCGAGGCATTTCAGCCAGCGGTATTGAATGGTGTTGCTGTCCTGAAACTCATCCACCAGAACATGCTGAAATCGTTGCTGGTAGTTCTCGCGAAGCGACTGGTTTTGCTCGAGCAGTTCCAGCGCGCTTAAAAGAAGTTCGGCAAAGTCGACAAGCCCCAGCCGTTTGCAGGTTTCTTCATAGTGGGTGTAAACCCGGATCAGGGTTTGTTGATGGGCATCGCCCGTGCCGTGTAGCGCGGCTGACCGGCGGCCTTCTTCTTTTTGACTATTGATGAACCACTGCACCTGTCGCGGTGGCCAGTGCTCTTCGTCCAGATTCATTTCCCGCAGTGCGCGCCGGATAACGCGATACTGATCATCCGAATCGAGAATCTCAAATCCGCTCGGCAGGCCGGCGAGCTCATGGTGGTCGCGAAGCAATCGATGCGAGAGGCCGTGAAAGGTGCCGATCCACATGCCGCGGACCGAAAAACCCAGAAAGTCTTCAATCCGCCGGCGCATCTCGCTGGCAGCCTTGTTGGTGAAAGTCACCGCAAGAATTGAATACGGCGAGGCCTGCAGCGCCTGAACCAGATAGGCGATGCGATATGTGAGGACCCGGGTTTTGCCACTGCCGGCCCCGGCCAGCACCAGCATCGGCCCCGGCGTTGCGCCGACCGCCTCACGCTGGGCATCGTTGAGCGCATCAAAAATCTTGGAGACGTCCATCCGCTATCTCTTGAAAAACTGCTGACAAATCAGGCGCTTGTCTTCTTCAAGCGGGCTTTTGGGCCCTGCTTTCCAGTGGACCGGATCGAGTGGCGGGAAGTAAACAAGATCCTCGCCCGGGACGTGATCCGGAACCCACATCACGTCAATGAAATCACAATGCGAAAGGGCCGCCGCATAAAGCTTGGCGCCGCCGATAAACCAGATATCACCGTCACAGTGATCGAGCGCGTCGTCGACCGAGCTAAAGCACGCGACGTTTTCAAACCTTGATCGTGTCACCACGCGATTGTCCCGATTGGGCAACGGCTTGCTGCCGATGGATTCATAGGTGTTCCGTCCCATGATGATCGTCGAGCCGGTCGTGAGTCGTTTAAAGCGCTTGAGGTCTTGCGAGTAATGCCAGGGAAGCGTGCCGTCCCGACCGATCACCCGGTCTTCATTCATGGCAACGATCGCGGCGCGAATTGGAGTTGTGGGGGAAGCTGTCACCCGCTAGACCGCAACTTTAAATTGCAGAGCGGGGTGGGGCTGATAGTCATGCAGGCGAAAAGTATCCAGCAGGGATTCGGTGTCCGCTTCAAGCAGCGCGGTCACATCGTCGAGCGCTTTGATCTCATCGCTGATCTCGAGTCGGGGTAATACCCGCGGCGCTCTGGCGAGCTGCGTTTTGAGTCCGGGGATATGATCATAATCGGCCATCGACCCGTCGGCTTTGGCGGTATAGATGTGAGCGTCGATTAAGGTATGGCCAAAGTAGCCGGGTTTGATTCCGGTAAAGCGCGCCATCAGCTCCAGCAAAAACGCATAGCCGGCGATGTTATAGGGCAGTCCCAGCGCAATATCACAGCTTCGCTGGGTCAGGTGCAGGCACAGCATCGGCTCGCCGGTCGCGTCTTGCTGGACGTTCATTACCCAGAACGCGTGGCAGGGCGGCAGCGCGCTGGTTTGGGCGTTGCCGGGCGCCCAGGCCGAGACCACCAGCCGCCGGCTTTGGGGATTTTGTTTTAACTCGTTGATAACGTAACGAATTTGATCATTAAAGGTCGCTTCCCCATCGGTGTGCACGGGATAATTACGCCAGAAATTTCCATAGGCGCTTGGCACCAGGCCGTCTTCATCTGCCCAGGGCTCCCAGAACTTGCAGCCATGTTTACGCAACAGGTCAATGCGGGTGTCGCCTGACAGAAACCACAAGTTTTCGACAACGATGTTCTTCCAGGAAATCTCTTTGGTGGTGAGCAGCGGAAACCCTTCGCGCAGGTCAATCTGATAGTTGACGTTGAAGGTCGATAGCGTATCGACACCGGTGCGGTTATTTTTGCGTTGCCCTGTGTCGAGGACGCGGCGAATCACGTCAAGATATTGCTGCAAGTTTGGGTCCTGTCGGTCCAGATGTTGTCTGGACTATTTTAATGCTTTTACGGTTGTCCGAAAAAATGCTCGATTGCTTTGCGAGCCACGTAGGCTGATTTTACATACCAGAATTCCTTGTTAATACACATGACGGCAAAAGCGAGTTTACGACCGTCTTTTTGTGCATAACCCACAAACCAATCATAGCGTCCAGCGGGATTTTTGCCAGTCAGGCTGCCGGTTTTTCCTCCGACCTCGACGTCTTTCATATCACCACGGAAGAATTTATTACATGAGCTCTTTGCCGATCCCTTGGATACGGTTGTTTGCATCAGGGTTCGAAGGTCGTTTGCCGTTTGCGTGCTGATGACGGGTTGTTGCTGGTTTTGTTGGACGTAAACCGCAAGGCCGTCTTTGGCAATGATCTGGCGCACAAGAGAGGGTCTGATTAAATGCCCGCCGTTTATTGCGGTGGCCGCAATGGCGGCGGCATGAACGGGAGACAAGGTGGTTGATCGGGTGTAACCCGAGGCCACTTCTGCGATTGACCAGTTGTCCTCGGGATCAATTTTTAAGGTGCTCGGCGCGAGTTTGAAGTCAGCATCGAGCTCACGATTGAAACCAAAGGCCTCGCCATAGCCGGTGAGCGGTTCCGCGCCGATCGTGTAAATACCCAACCGCGCAAAGACGGTGTTGACTGATTTGGCAAAACTCTCGGTGAGCGTATATCGCCGTGTCCATTGATTGTTTTTGTGTTCCAGCACGTTTTTGCGGTAAAGACTGGTGGTTTTGCCATTAAACGGGATCACGGTTTTGGGGGTTACCTTATCCAGATCCATGGCGGCGCTCGCGGTGACGATTTTAAAAACCGATGCTGCGGGATAGGTGGCCTGAAGCGCGAGGTTTTGTGCTGCGACTGACTGGCGCCGATGATTCACCAGTGCCAGGATTTCGCCGGTGTCCGGATTAAGGGCGGTAAAGACGCCGTAATCCGGCCCGTACTGCTCGAATATTGTTTCAACGGCGTTTTGCAGTTCGTGATCGATGGTGTATTCCACAGACGCCTCGTACGCAGACGGCTCACGAACAATGCTGATTTTTTCCGGATACTTGTTTTCGATTATTTTGGCACCGAGCGTCTCGCGAAGTAAGTGGCGATTGATGCCGAAGGCCTGTTCGCGAGTCCATTGCTGGGTGTCGAGAATGCGTGGCTTGTATACAACGCCGAGCCCCAGCAAAAGCAGTGAGATCAACAGCCAGGTCGGCCACGACAGTCTCCGCCGCCGGCGGGCGGGTTGTCGTAGGTGAGCGTTTTTCAACGGGCTGCAGTCAAGGTGTCGCGCGCTTCGTTGATTAAAGCGGCA